>NZ_LWEZ01001016.1:0-474 GCF_001634945.1 Alcanivorax sp. HI0044 | reverse complement strand
GTCCGTGTCCAAGGATATCCTCAAGCAGATGGGCGACAGCTATCGCCGTATCCGCAATACCAGCCGTTTCCTGCTCTCCAACCTGAGCGGTTTCGAGCCTGGGACGGATGCGCTGCAGCCGGAGCAAATGCTGGCGCTGGACCGCTACATCGTGGACCGGGCGTTGCAAGTCCAGGGCGAGATCGAAGACCTGTACGACGGCTACCACTTTCATCAGGTTTATCAGAAGCTGCATAACTTCTGCGCGCTGGATCTGGGCGGTTTTTACCTGGATATCATCAAGGATCGCCAGTACACGACCCAGGCTGATTCCGTGGCACGGCGCTCCTGCCAGACGGCTTTGTACCATATCGCCCAGGCGCTGGTGCGCTGGATGGCGCCGGTGCTCAGCTTTACCGCCGAGGAAATCTACGAGAACCTGCCCGGCGAGCGGCTCGATTCCGTGTTCCTGGCCGAATGGTACGACGGCCTGTT
>NZ_LWEZ01001015.1:0-966 GCF_001634945.1 Alcanivorax sp. HI0044 | reverse complement strand
CCTGGATGCCTGCCTGAAAAATATTATTCCCTTCATCGTTTATACCCTGGTGATCTCCCTGATCCTGGTGGTGGCGGCGATTCCGCTCCTGTTGGGGTGGTTGTTCGTGATGCCGATTCTGGCCGGTGCGTACTACGTATCGTTCAAGCAGCTGTTTGTGGAATAAGTGCTGCAGCAGAAGGTGATGCACAAAAAAGGCGCCGCATTCGGCGCCTTTTTTGTTGTTGTGGGCCAATGAAGGCCGGTGTCTTGTTACGTTAGCAGGTGTGCATACAGCACCGTGGCCAGGCCGAGGAAAGCAAAGAAGCCGACAATATCGGTAATGGTGGTCAGCACCACGGACCCGGCCAGGGCCGGATCAATGCCCAGCTTCTTCATGGTGATGGGCAGCAGGGCGCCGGCGCTGGCCGCCATGGTGATCAACCTGGTCATGGCGGCGGCGATGACCAGTCCGAGGTTGGGGTCGTTGAACCACAGCCCGGCGGTAATGCCGATCACGGTTGCCCAGAGCAGGCCATTGATCGCGCCCACGGACAGTTCCTTGAACAGCAGGTAGCGGGTGTTGTTGGACTGGATCTGGCCCAGCGCCATGGCGCGGATGACCAGAGTCAGTGTCTGGCTGCCGGCAATGCCGCCCATGCTGGCCACGATGGGCATCAGGATGGCCAGCGCCACCACTTTTTCCAGGGTGGCTTCGAACAGGCCGATGACGGCCGAGGCGGCGAGCGCGGTCAGCAGGTTGATACCCAGCCACAGGGCCCGGCGCCGGGCGGTTTGCCACACGGAGCCGAAGGTATCTTCGTCTTCATCCAGGCCGGCCATGCTCATCAGTGAGTGATCCGCTTCTTCGCGGATTACGTCAACCACGTCATCAATGGTGATCCGTCCCACCAGCATGCCGTCTTCGTCCACCACCGGGGCGGTTACCAGGTCGTGGCGTTCGAAGATTTTTGCTACTTCGTGGGC
>NZ_LWEZ01001014.1:0-516 GCF_001634945.1 Alcanivorax sp. HI0044 | reverse complement strand
CGACGAGCGCACCCTGCTGGAGCTGGCCTTCGAACTGGAGGATGCACAACCGTTCCGGCGCCTGGGGCAGTAACAGATAAACGCACCTAGTCCCTCCCCGCAGGTCGGGTTAGCTTAGAAGGCATAACCCGACCTGCAATGTCCCAGTGACAAAACAATGGCAACACCCAGAAAACGGAACATGAATATCCGCTTAGAACCACTGCAAAGCAGTCATGCTGGTGCGCTGTATGTACTCACCGATAACAACCGAGAGTATTTACGGCAATGGTTGCCTTGGCTAGATCACATCCAGGCCCAGGAAGACACAGAGCGTTTTATTGACAAAAATCGTCAACAAGCAGCCTTGGGAAAGGCTTGTAACTTTGCTGTTTTCCACAACGATTCGCTTTGCGGCGTTGCCGGCTTTCACGCCATCAACAAGGCACATCGCACCGGTTCGATAGGGTACTGGCTAGCCGAAAGTTTCACTGGCAAGGGCATCATGCTAGACGCCGTATCCCTGTTATTAAGAAC
>NZ_LWEZ01001013.1:0-269 GCF_001634945.1 Alcanivorax sp. HI0044 | reverse complement strand
ACGGCCCCGTTGCGATGCTCCGGGTGAATACAGGTACGACCGATTTCTGCCAGTTTGCCCTCCAGCTGGCTCAGCATGGTCAGATCAAATTCACCGCTGGAATAGAAGCCTCCGGTCCGGTGCAAGCGCTCACCCGGCAGCACGCGGGTGTAACCCACGATTTCCCCGTTACGGTTATCGCGGACCACCAAGTGCAAGCAGTGGCGATCAAAACGGTCCCGGTCGAGGCCGAACGGGGCACTGAAACTGGCACCATACTCTTGGGAGAA
>NZ_LWEZ01001012.1:0-794 GCF_001634945.1 Alcanivorax sp. HI0044 | reverse complement strand
AAGGGTTTATCGCGAATGCCTGGCACTTAGCCAAACGCTCGATGCCGGATGCCTGACGTAACCCCCCATAGCCTGAGCGGCTGTCGTGGTGGCGGGGATTTCAGGACCATCACGAAGGTAGTAACTGGGTAATGCATGTTGCACAGAGAACGTGGAGGCCAAGTGTTCAGGTTTTTAATGCAGGCGTCAGTCGTCGGGCATCCGGCGTCCAACGCTTGCCAGGACGGGATAATGGGACAAGTTCTGAAGCCGGCTGATCACTCAATTCCGCGATAACCCCTATTCATTGCCGGCGGACGTTACTGCTGGGCAGCCTGCCCGGTGCACTGAAAAGTCGCGTTCACAGTCCAGCCGATACAGTCACCGTCCTGGGTTTCATTGCTGCAGGTCTGGCTGGGTTTGCCACTGGGAATCGCGCCGTTATACCCCCAGCCCTGACATTGCGCGCTGGCTTTTTGCAGGCCTTGTTGCCAGTCCATCTGTGGGTTCTGCATCAGGTTATAGTCGGTGGCCAGAGTCACGGTGCCTTCATTCTGGTTTCCGTCAGCAACCCGGATCGGGGAGGCGGCGGTCACGCAGGCGACCAGGGACGCGGCGGCAAGCACGGTCAGAAAGCGAATGAACATGGTTGGCTCCAGTCAGTGGGTGAGCAGTATCCACAAAGCCTACAGGCTGGTCTGAAGGACTCAAGCGACAATCTGTAAAGAAAGCAAAAAATTATGGTGATGGCGCTGCCGGGGCCGAATTGCTTTCTATCCAGTGGCGACGGTTCCGGTCCGGCTGTTCCCAGTGGA
>NZ_LWEZ01001011.1:0-2041 GCF_001634945.1 Alcanivorax sp. HI0044 | reverse complement strand
TTCTACTTGCATTGCCACTGAACAGCCCCTTGCGCTAGGTTACACATGCTTGTCGGGGCGCACCTGAAACGCTGGCTTGCTAGGTATCGTCGGTCTGAGGTGCGAACTCAGCCGATGGATTCTTTATCGGCGTATGAATAGGTGCGGGGTGGGGCCAAATCTCCTACCGTCTGTACCCTTGGGTCAGATGCTCCTTTGGTCCCTCCACCCCGGCAAGTCCTGCATGGTTGCAGGAAGAGCATTCAAACATACAAGTTCCTCTCGAGGGACGAACCCGCGTATCAATACGGATAGCGGGCGAATGATTCATCAATCCCTATAGAATGGATTGGCATGGAGACCACGCTTTTTCCTCGCTTCGCTCGGTTCGCACCTCGAGAGGTACTCCTACAGGCGGTTTGATTTCGGGCAGGCGGCTCCGCCTGGGCCGCCCGATTCACATCTTGAAACTTGCAGCTTGTCGCTTGAAACTCTTCTTCGCCCCTGACAACCGGATGTCCCATGTTTGCCTTCGTTGAACAGCGTTACCCCGCCTTCTGGCCCTATATTCAACTGATGCGCCTGGATCGCCCCATTGGCACCCTGTTGCTGTTGTGGCCGACCCTGTGGGCAGTGTGGATTGCCGGGGCGGGCACCCCCAGCCTGACCGTGATTGTGGTGTTCTTTCTGGGCGTGGTGATCATGCGCGCCGCCGGCTGCGTGATTAACGACTTTGCCGACCGGGATTTCGACGGCGATGTGGAGCGCACCAAAGGCCGTCCGCTGGCCACCGGAGCCATCAGTGCCAAGAAAGCCCTGGCGCTGTTCTGCGCTTTGGGCCTGCTGGCCTTTGTGCTGGTGCTGTTCCTCAATGAACTGACGTTCTGGCTGTCCTTCGGCGGGCTGGGGCTGGCGGTGCTGTACCCCTTCACCAAGCGCTTTACCTTTATGCCCCAGCTGTTCCTGGGCGCCGCCTTCAGTTGGGCGATCCCCATGGCGTTTGCCGCCGAAACCGGCGAGGTGCCGGAAATCGCCTGGCTGCTGTACGTGGCCAATGTGCTGTGGACCGTGGCCTACGACACCGAATACGCCATGTGCGACCGCGAAGACGACCTGAAGCTGGGCATCAAGAGCACCGCCATCCTGTTCGGCGATGCGGACCGTTTGATGATCGGCCTGCTGCAGGCCCTCACCCTGCTGGCCCTGATCATGGTCGGCCACCGGCTGGGCTTTAGCTGGCCCTGGTACGCCGGGCTGGTCGGCATGGCCCTGAGCTTTGCCTTCCAGCACAGCCTGATCCGCTACCGCGAACGCTGGCCCAGTTTCCACGCCTTCCTGAACAACCACTGGGCCGGGGCCTGCGTGTTTATCGGCCTGTATTTTCAGTATTTTTAGGAGACGCAACACGCTGCACGCGACACGCAACAACCCGAATTACCCCTGCAGGGAACGGGAAACCGCATCACTTCGCGCCGAGACGTTTCATCTGCGGCCTTCGGCCGAGCCATGCCGGACACCGTAGAAATCGCCTTCCATGGCTCGCGGCCCTCCACATTTCTGCCCTTTCGTACAAGCCCGGATCCGCGTTGTCGCATGTTGCTTGTTGCTTGTTGCGTCTCTATCTGTCATACGGATGTCATAAAAAGGCAATCTAATAGGGCAACATCCCGGGCAGCGCATGCGCGCCCATGACAGGCAAGGAAGGTAAGCCATGTCCCGAAACCGCATTTTGATTGTTGATGATGAGCCCGCCATCCGTGAGATGGTTGCCGTCGCCCTTGAACTGGCCGATTTCGATGTGCTCGAGGCGGAAAATGCCCAGCGCGGCCACGAAATCATTGTCGATGAACGCCCGGACCTGGTCCTGCTGGACTGGATGCTGCCATCCGTCACCGGCATCGAGCTGGCCCGCCGCCTGAAGCGCGATGACACCACCAATGAGGTGCCGATCATCATGCTGACCGCGAAAAGCGAGGAAGATNACAAGATCCAGGGGCTGGACGTGGGGGCCGATGACTACATCACCAAACCCTTCTCCACCCGCGAGCTGATCTCCCGCATC
>NZ_LWEZ01001010.1:0-776 GCF_001634945.1 Alcanivorax sp. HI0044 | reverse complement strand
GGATGGCTCTGAAATCGCCACGGATTATGTGCATCGCAACGCCGAACTGAATGGTGTCGCTGACACGGTGGGCAGCATTCAGGGCGATGCGTTTGCGGCCATGAAGCAATTGATTGCCGACGGCGAAAAGTATGATCTGGTGGTGCTGGACCCGCCGGCGTTCATCAAGCGCAAAAAAGATTTCAAGAACGGCCTGGCCGGTTATCACGCCATCAACGAGCTGGCCATGCGGCTGGTGAAACCCGGTGGCTATCTGGTATCGGCGTCCTGCTCCATGCACATGCCGGCAGAGCGTCTGCTGGATGTGGTGCACAGTAGCGCCCGGCACATCGACCGCAGCATTCAGGTGGTGGGTTACGAAGGGCAGGGGCCGGATCACCCGGTGCACCCGGCCATTGCCGAAACCGCTTACCTGAAGACCTGGTTCTGCCGGGTGCTGTTCAGCCTGTAGGGTATGTGACGATGGAGCTTGCCTTGGCCTTTCTGGCCCTGTTCATGAAAGCCATGGTGCTGGGCGCTCCGTTTCTCGCCGGTTTCCTGGTGGTGATCGTCGGGCTGGGGCAATGGGTGGGGCAGCGCGAAGGCTGGAGCCGGTTCGATGCGTTCTACTGGTCCATGATTACCGCGTTGACGGTGGGGTACGGGGATCTGCGTCCATCACACAAGAGCACCAAGTTCATGGCGATCCTGGTGGCCATTGTGGGCATCATGTTCAGCGGGGTCTTTGTGGCGGTGACAGTGGCCGCAGCCACCGAAGCCTTCAGGACCTATATGGT
>NZ_LWEZ01001009.1:0-574 GCF_001634945.1 Alcanivorax sp. HI0044 | reverse complement strand
CCAGATAACTGCGAAAATGCTCTTCATCGGAACCGGGTACATAGAAGTAATCCATATGCGCCTGGATATCCCGGGCCGCCACGGCGCTGCGGCTGCGCGCCACCTTGCCGGAAGAACCTGCTCATGATCTATACGCAGCCGCGCCGGAGTTCATTTTGTTGTCAGCCCGTGATTACGAGTGTGCCGTGTAGCCATTCTACATAAACAAGAGTAATCACGGACTGACGGCAAAAGGTGCCCGGCCCTTCGGGTTGCCGCTAAAAATGGCGCCATTCTGCGTTGCGAACCTTGAACTTGACCCATCAGGCCCTGCGGTCCGCGCCTTGCCTGGCACCATTTTTAGCGGCAACACGGTTGCGTATAGACCATGAACAGGTTCTCACCCCCTGGCTGTACGTCAGGGTGGCTCCCAACACTTGCTGATTAAGGCCACTGGTAGCGACGATCTCCAGGCACTGCTGCTGACCATCAGCCTGATACAGGCTGCAGACCTGCACGTTGAGCTTGTTTCTCACTGCATCCACGCGGGCATGCATGAAATTCGGGGGCAAGGGCACGCAATTACCTCTCTATA
>NZ_LWEZ01001008.1:0-628 GCF_001634945.1 Alcanivorax sp. HI0044 | reverse complement strand
CAGGCGTGGTGAAATTACCGCGGTATTCAGCGATTTCCGTCGGGCTCAGGCTGTCAACATAGGCCAGGCCTTTCTGGATCAGGCCCACCGCCAGGTCATACAGCTGGTCGAAGTAGTTACTGGCAAAGCGCTCTTCACCGTTCCACTGGAACCCCAGCCACTGCACATCCTGCTTGATGGACTGGATGTACTCGTCCTCTTCCTTTTCCGGATTGGTATCGTCGAAGCGCAGATTGCAGCTACCGCCATAGCTTTCCGCGATACCAAAATTGAGACAGATAGATTTCGCATGGCCGATATGCAGGTAACCGTTGGGCTCCGGCGGAAAACGGGTAACCACCTGGCCGTCATTTTTACCTTCTGCGAGGTCACGGTCGATGATCTGTCTGATAAAATTGCTTGGCGCTTTCGTTTCGCTCA
Source organism: Alcanivorax sp. HI0044 (assembly GCF_001634945.1). Classification (NCBI taxonomy): domain Bacteria; kingdom Pseudomonadati; phylum Pseudomonadota; class Gammaproteobacteria; order Oceanospirillales; family Alcanivoracaceae; genus Alcanivorax; species Alcanivorax sp. HI0044. Next base: position 208 of record NZ_LWEZ01001008.1, on the reverse strand, counting down.
TTGCCTGGGCCAGTCCGGATAGAGATACGGTAAATGGGTACGGTGAAAATGAAGGTGCGCTAGTGTACTGTAGCCCCCCCAACAGTCAAAGACTCAGGGCCCCTCTGCACGCAAAATAGGCGTTAACTGACGGGTCCGACCCTGCGGAGAAACATCAATGAAAGTGTTGCTGACAACAACTTACGGCAAAATCACCCTGCAACTGGAC
>NZ_LWEZ01001007.1:0-461 GCF_001634945.1 Alcanivorax sp. HI0044 | reverse complement strand
CAACATGATCAGCCGCCGGTAACGCCCCAGAGAAAGTGTCATGATCACAACCGTTCCGCCTTTTCCTGCCTTGCACTATGGACAGTGTAAGCTGGCACGGCCAGCAAAACGTGAAGGGGGAGGGGTTTCAAGTTGAAAGTTGAAAGTTGAAAGTTGAAAGTTGAAAAGTGCAGGATACCTGGGATGCCCGCCGGCGCCTGCGATTAGTTTCAGTTTTGATTGTTTCCCGGTGCTGCGGCGCTGCTAAAGCCGGTTTCGGATGGCTCCCGGCAATGCCGCGCTTTTCAACTTTGAACGCTCAACTCGCCACTCAAAATCAGTCCAGATCCAGCTCAGAATCCAGCACCGCCTGATAGCCTTCAGGCAGCACATCGGCCCAGACATCCAGCCCTTCGCGCAGGCCTTCCAGGGTACCGGCGACCAGATTGGCGTGGCCCACCTTGCGGCCCGGCCGCACACTC
>NZ_LWEZ01001006.1:0-296 GCF_001634945.1 Alcanivorax sp. HI0044 | reverse complement strand
GCATCAGCAAGGTTATGCCCACAGCGTAGAAATCCGGCAAAACGGGTCGCTGGCCGGCTGCCTCTATGGCGTTCAGCTTGGCCAGATGTTCTTTGGTGAATCCATGGCTTCCCCGCAGCGCAACGGCTCCAAGGTGGCACTGGTGGCACTACGCAACCTGGCCCGTGCACTGGATATCCGCCTGCTTGATGCCCAGATCGAGAACCCTCACCTCATGTCCATGGGGGCACAGATGATCGACCGTGACGACTTTGAAACCTGCCTTGAGGACTGGGTGCCAGCCCAGCCAGTGCCCA
>NZ_LWEZ01001005.1:0-427 GCF_001634945.1 Alcanivorax sp. HI0044 | reverse complement strand
CATATGGGAGACCGAAAAAGGCGCCCCGCTGACCCTGTTTGGTTTCCCGGATGAAGAAGCCAAAACCAACCATATGGCCATCACCATTCCCCATGGAGCCAGCCTGATCCTGACCCATGACTGGAACGGGGAAATCCAGGGTCTCAATGAATTCGGTGACGATATTCCGCCCGTTGCCCCGGTATTCTGGGCCTTTAGGGTCATGGTGGGGGTAGGGATGTTGATGGTCCTGGTCGGCTGGTGGGCGGCATGGCGATTGTTCCGGCGGCGTGATGAGAACCGGGATAGCCAGCTCTGGTTGCTGCGAGCCCTGTCAGTGATGACTTTCTCGGGCTGGGTTGCGGTGTTGGCTGGCTGGTACGTAACGGAGATCGGTCGCCAGCCCTGGGTCGTGAGTGGCCTGCTGCGTACCNCCGAGGTGGTGGCG
>NZ_LWEZ01001004.1:0-386 GCF_001634945.1 Alcanivorax sp. HI0044 | reverse complement strand
GCTACATGCCCTGGGCGTGGATCAAGTGATTCGGGAAAGCTTTGAATCTGCCCTGCTCAGTGCCCGCCTGACGTTGATGCAGCTGGGCGTTCCCGAATCCACCGCCATTGATCTGGTACGCAGCTTCCGGGATCTGGATGAGCGCCTGCTGCTGGAACAGATTGAGCATCGTGCCGATGTGGACATGCTGGTGGAAACCAATGCCAAAGGCCGGGCGGAATTGCAGTCGTTGCTGTCGGAGGGAAAGCCGTAGCGGTGTCATACAGCAATCAGTATTGAGAATAGTTTGCACCTGCATTACTATCCCGGCCCAAGTTTCCGGTCTGCCGCGCTGACGAAAGGGACGTTATTGGCGGCAAGGCTCCGAAGGCCGGGGGATCGCAGAA
>NZ_LWEZ01001003.1:0-510 GCF_001634945.1 Alcanivorax sp. HI0044 | reverse complement strand
CGGCGCACCACAGTGAACCTGGCTTTGGCTCTTCCCGCGCCTCGCAACTCGTAGCCCGTAGCTAGCCCCTCAAACCAGCCACAGCCCAATCATGGCGCAGCTGAAGCCAAGCGTCGCGCCAGCCAGAATGTCCGACGGATAATGGACCCCCAGCAACACCCGGGACAATCCCACCATCACCGCCAACCCCAACGCCAGAGCCATTACCGGCGGATAGAACACACATAGCAGTGTCGCCATCACAAAGGCCGCCGCTGTATGCCCGGACGGGAAGCTGAATCGGTCCGCGGGCTGAATAAACGCCGACAGGCTCTCCAGCGCATCCGCCGGCCGGGGCCGTTTGATCAAGTGCTTGAGCAGCACAAACATCGGCACTTCCAGGGCATAGGCGGCCATGGCAGTCAGGGCGAACTCGCTGCCGCCCTGCCGATCCATCCACCAGATCAGCAACGTCAGCGCCACATAGAAAGGACCATCGCCGAGGCGGGAGATCATCCGCGCCAGACGGGC
>NZ_LWEZ01001002.1:0-10906 GCF_001634945.1 Alcanivorax sp. HI0044 | reverse complement strand
TGATGAGGCGGGGTCAATGGTGGAAGCGGCGGAACGGCTACATGTTACCCAGTCGGCCCTGTCGCATCAGTTGAAAGACCTGGAACACCGGTTGGGGGTAGAACTGGTGGTGCGGCGCTCTCGCCCGGTGCGCTTCACCACGGCCGGGTTGCGGTTGCTGGCGCTGGGGCAGGACGTGCTGCCCAGGGTGCGGCAGGCAGAGCGGGAGCTGAAACGATTGGCTGAGGGACAATCAGGCCGGCTACACATCGCGATTGATTGCCACTCCTGCTTTCAGTGGCTGATGCCGGCGCTGGATGCTTTCCGTGAGCACTGGCCAGAAGTGGAGCTGGATTTGTCAGCGGCCTTCAGTTTTGCGCCGTTACCGGCACTGTTGCGCGGTGACCTGGACATGGCAATTACCTCTGATCCCGTCGAGGATACGGCGGTACATTTCCTGCCGCTTTTTCGCTATGAGCTGGTGTTGGCGGTCTCCGGACGTTCACCACTGGCGGGGCGAAAGTGGATTGAACCAGAGGATATCGCCGACCAGACCCTGATTACTTACCCGGTAGAACGCGAACGTCTGGATGTATTTACCGTCTTTCTCGACCCCGCCGGTGCGGAGCCTGCCTCTGTTCGAACGGCTGAATTGACCCCCATGACCGCACAATTGGTGGCCGCAGGCCGTGGCGTGGCAGCGCTACCGAACTGGGCGCTGACCGAATACACCGAGCATGACTTGCTGAAAACCGTGCGGCTCGGTGAGAAAGGGGTGTGGAGAACGCTCTATGCGGCGGTGCGGGCGGAGGATGAACAAACCCCCTATGTTCAGGAGTTCCTGAGTACGGCGAAGGAAATGTGTTTCAAAACCCTGTCCGGGGTCCGAGTGGCCCGTTAGTGACGGGGATGTGTATATTAATCAGGGCCTGCAAGCCTGCTTTTCCAGGGAAGGAACATTCAGCGATGAGCAAAAACGGTCACGGTGACGCGGCCGAATAGCTACAGTGGTGCAGATAGTAAGGCCGTGCATGACAAGGCGCGACAAAGCACCCGTCAGCCGGAAAAGCGGTCACGTTTTGCTGTGCCTCCTTACCAGCAGGCGCCACAGAACCAGGTTAGCCAACAAGAGATTCAGGAAAGAGTGGCGGATTGCGAACGACGGCGGATTGTCGGCTGTGATGACGCGCGGGCTAGACGAGAAATTGCGGACGAGGCGTATAGGAATACGCCTGGAGGACGACGACAGCAGGAGCAGATTCGCGATCGGAAAATGCGGGAGTGGATGCAGCAGCGATAGCTGCTGGTTTCAGGTCGGCTGGACTGGCCCCTTTTTCAGGGTTAACAGCTTCATAGGCGGCTATTTAGATCCACCAATAGCTCGGTCTTTACATGGCTGCCCCACACCCAGGCATTTTCTTTGAATTGACGATGCCGTGCGTCCACCGGGTTGTCCGAATCCGCCATGACTTGCTGCGATGTCTCGATGGAGTCTGCCCGCATATAGCAGAGAAGATAGTCCTTGCCACCCAGTGTTAGTGAAAACCAGGATTCTACGCTGACGCCTTCAGCCCGCAGGCTTTCCAGTGCCTGTTCACGATGGTCTTCGATAAAAGCTGTCCAGTCTTTTACTTCCTCGTCGCTGTTCGGCTTTAGCTCGATCAGGCCGGCGATAACGTCCATGTATTTTCTCAATATCCTGTCAGGATCGCTGATTTTGCGTTTGCGGGCCCTGGCCTGCAAGTGGCAGCGTTTTCAGTTGTGCCAGAGACAATATCAATGTGGCCGCCAGTAGCAACAGCGACATGGGCTGCCAAAACTCGGTATGTCCGGCCAGGAAAAAGCCGCTGTGGATCGCCACCGTTAGTATCCCCAGGCTAGCCAGAAACCGGTGGCACAGGCGTTGATGTGGGCTGTGGGTGGCCACTTGCATGAAGGCGAACATTACCAGGGCGATGATGGGCAGGTTAGGGAGCCTCTGAATAACTCCTTGCGCGCTCAGCGTGGCCTGAAGGGTGCAGCTGTTGTGTTTTGTCGCGACGGTCCGGGTGGCTCCCTTTCCTAGCGGCAAAGCGCAGCAGATGGGCCCTTCAGGCCGCGCCCTCCGGGTCTTCCAGGCTGGCCCGCACTCGTTGTTGCAATGTCTTGATGGGTGGACACACACCTTCAACATTGCGCCTAGATTGCGAACCAGCCTGAAAGACTGAGCATGCAAGGAGTTATTCAGAGGCTCCCTCATATCAGGTTGAGCTGATTGCCACCGGGTAAGTGGAAAAGGTTCCACTCGTGCCAATAGGCGGCATCGATCTGGTGGGTGAACAGCACGGTGCTGTTTAGCAGGAAAAGGATTTGTGGCAGGTCGGGTTTCATGGCATGTCTCCGCTATCACTGCCATGAAACCCGTTTTGCCGGGGTAATGCCATTACCTCACAGGTAAGCGCTTATTCCCCGTCACGATACTGAATCTGCAAACCCTTGAGAAAATTGCGCAGAATCTGGTCCTTGCACTCGCGATAATGCTTGTGGCCGGGTTTGCGGAAGAAGGCGCTGAGTTCGTGTTTGCTCATGCGGAAGTTGGCCAGTTCGAGCACCGCCAGCACGTCTTCGGCCTGCAGGTTCAGGGCGATTTTCAGTTTCATGAAAATCATGTTGTTGGTGAGGCGGCTTTCCGGTTCCGGTTGTGGCCCGGGCTTTTTTCCGCGCAGCGCATTGATCAGGCCGTTGAGAAAAATCGCCAGGGTGCGATCGGTGCATTTCTGAAAGGCCGGGTCGTCGTCCTTTTTCAGCCAGTCGCTGACTTGTTCCCGGGTGACGGTTTCGCCGGCTTCGGCGAAGACGCCGATCATGCGGGTGTCGTCGAAATCGAAGATGTACCGGGTGCGGCGGAGGACGTCGTTATTGAGCATGCGGGACCTGTGGTGAGGGAAACGGAGGGGCGTGACCGCCATGGTTCAAGCGTAATAGTACAGGGAACCGATGGCGGGGACACGTCTGCATGTCCGCAGAAGGCTCAGGGAGAAAAAATTTTCAGCCCCACAATACCGACCAGGATCAGCCCCAGACACAGTAACCGTGGGGCGTTAACCGCATCCTGGAACAGCAGAATACCCAGTAGCACGGTGCCGACGGTGCCGATGCCGGTCCACACCGCGTAGGCGGTGCCCACGGGCAAGGTCTGCATGGCTTTTGCCAATAGCCAGAAACTGGCGATCATGCCGATGAGGGTAAGCAGTGAGGGAAGCGGGCGGGTAAAGCCGTGACTGGACTTCAAACCCAGCGCCCAGCCAGTTTCAATAATGCCTGCAAGAATAACCAGGGCCCATGCCATGACGTGTCTCCTGTCATGGGGTCGTCCCCGTTATGTAATTGATGCGCTGGCGGTGATTGCCGGGGTCGTCCCTGGCATCCATTGGTGTCCAGTATAGCTCCTCAGACCCATGGGCGGAATCAGGGTTCCTGTGGGGCGAGAATTTTCTCGATGTGCTCGGGATCGTGGCAGAGCGTGAGCAGGGCGTCCTGGAAGGGGCGCTGTGCTTCCTCGTCGAAATGTTGCTGTATCCACTGCCTGAGCTGCTGCTGGTAATGGAAGTAGGGGCAGTTTTGCACCGGTGTGGTTTTTATATGGGCGAACAGCGGTACGGTGATTTCCCGGTGCTGTTCACCGGTTGGGGGTGCGATGGTGCGGGTTTCGGCCACGGCGTCGGGGTAGTCCGGGTGGCGGATTGTCCACTTGTCCGAGGCCAGATAGCTGGCCGGCATGGCCATATGGAAACCGATATGGGAGCTGCCGGGGAGGGTAAATTCCCCTTGCGCATTGCTGGTGGCAGTGCGCGGTGGTTCAGGGTCATCGGGGGAAACAATCAGGCTGATGGTGGCGCCGCTGATCGGGGCGCCGGTGTCGCCATCGATGACTGTGCCGCTGACGGGCTGGGCGTCCCACATCCGTTGAATCGTGGGAATGCAGCCGGTCAGTAGCAGGGCAAGCGCTGCTCCAGCCAGCGGGTAGACGAGTGCCTTCTTTGTGGATGACCTGATCATGGCACGGTCTCTATCAGACTGGAGAGAAAGGTATCCGTTTGTTCTGGAAAATAACCGCTGGCCAGGCCTAGCAAAATGAGCGCCCACAGGCTGATGCCCAGCAAGATCCAGATACCGTTGGCGAGCGTCAGTCGATTATTGAGCAGGCCCTGTTCATCCCCCTGGGACAGGTTGATGGCTTTTTGTGCCTTGAACAGGACGGCCCAGGTGACGGGCAGAAGCGCCAGTGAAATCAGGTCCAGAATGCCAAAGGTTTCCATGTTGGCGGCGGCCCGGTCAGACACGGTGCTGATCAGGTAAGAGAGAATATACAGGGTCGCCATGGTGGCCACCGGTAACGGTTTTGCCTTTCCTTCGCTTTCGTCATTGATGGTTTTCACCAGCGAGCCAAAGAAAAATACGCTGAACAGGGCACGTGCTATGGGCTGCACTTTTTTCTGCCGGGTGTCTTTTTGGTTCTGCCAGTTCCGGAAATTCCAGTAGACGTCATAGATACCCAGGGTCGCCCAGAAAAGCAGATTGAACTTCCAGGGAGCGACAACATAGAGCGCCAAACCCGAGGTGTCTGATTCCGGTGTGATGATCTCGCTGTCCGGTGCCTGGTAAAGGTTGGATTCCATTCGCTGTTCCCCCCGCATTCGCGCTTGCCGATGGTATTTTTGGATAACGCTGGCTGTGATTACGGCCAGTTCTTGTAGGGTGTGGTGCTTAGCGCGCTGTTGTAATAACGGCTGTCACCGGTGACCTCTTCCCCCAGCCAGGCCGGTTTTTCAAAAGACGTGCCTTCACTGGGCAGTTCGATTTCTGCCACGATCAGTCCGTCGTTATCGCCGTGAAACACATCAATCTCCCAGCACAGGTCGCCTTGTGGCAACCGGTAACGGGTTTTGTCGATGACGCCGGCGCCGCACAGCTCGGTGAGCATCTGGCGGGCATCCGCCAGCGGAATGGGGTATTCGAATTCACTGCGGGTGGCGCCCACGGTTTTGCCCTTGATGGTTAGCCAGGCGGTGTCGCCGGTGGTGCGAATTCGTACGGTGGCGTTCTTGTCGTGGCTCAGGTAGCCCTGGGTGAGCCGTTCCCCGGCCAGGGTATCGATAATGCTTATGTCACTGACTTTAAATTTGCGCTCAATTTCCGTTGCCATGGCTAGCTGCCTGAATAGTTGTCTAATGCATGGCAAGCGTAACACTGGCCAATAGCACTTCCCCATCATTTGTCGCCACACGGTTCATGTTGACGGCGATTCATTGATGGGGGCTATGCCGAATTATTCAGGTCTATGCCCAGTTGATCAAAGCTGATGTCAAAACCCAGTGCCTTGTAGCCGTCGATGATTTCATCAGGCAGATAAAACGTCGGGTCGTCCATAAAGAAGTACTGTGACACCCCGATGCCGTAACGATAGTGTGTTTCCCACAGGCTGTTATCCGGGTCGGGGTTGTCCAGGACAGACAGTTGCGGCGCCAGGCGCTGCAACTTGTAGAGCAACTTTTCAAAATGGTCCCGGTGGCTGACGGTGTGATCCAGCTGGCTGGAGAGAATCCAGCGATTTTCCTGGCGCAGGGCCTCGGGGACCGCATCGCTGTAGCTCTCGCCTTCGCGCCAGTAGTCGTCCGCACTTTGCCCCAGCAGCAGGTCCAGCTGCTGGGGATCGTGGTCAAAGCCGAATACAGCGAAATAGACGTGATGTTCCATTATGGCTTACCCGGGCGCAGGGTGCGGTTGCGTTCCAGTTGATCCACCGGAAAGCCCTTGTCCTCGGCCACCTGCACCAGTGCCTGGTACTGGTCATCGTTGAGTTCCGGCTGGCGCGCCAGTATCCACAGATATTCACGGCTGGGCTCGCCGATCACTACGGTCTGGTAGTCCTTGTCCAGGGCGATAATCCAGTAGTTGCCTTCGGTAATGGTGGGGATTAGTTTCGATACCCAGTTATCAAAGCGCACTTTCAGTTTGGCATTGCCGGAATCGGGGACAATGCGAGCGGTGCCTTCGGCTTCACTGGGTTCGTCGCCTTCGCGCTGGCAACGGTTTACCACCTTCAGGGTGCCATCGTCATTGGGGCTGTAGGTGGCGGTGGAGTCGTAGCAGCCGCGCTGAAACCATTGCGGCAGACGGGCGATTTCATACCAGGTGCCCGCATAGCGTTGCAGGTCCACCTGATCCACCGTGGCCAGAGGTTTGTCGCCGCCACAGGCGGCCAGTACCCCGCTGATCAGCACGATAGACAGGAATCGGGTGGTACGGGCAGTGTGGGTCACGAACATGAATGTCTCCTTTTGGGCGGCAACGCCTACAGGCTATCGGCTTCTTGCTGGCGATCAAGCCCGTTTTGAACTGTCGTGCTATACTTTTGCGCTGTTTTAGGGAGCCCGATTTGAGCCAGCCATTCACCCATTCTGATGCCGAAATCGCCCCCCGGCTTGTGCTGGAGCAGCTCAGCTGTGAGCGCGATGACCGGCTGTTGTTCAGTGGTTTGAGCCTGACTGCATCGGCCGGTGAAATCTGGCAGATCACCGGTGCCAACGGTGCCGGCAAAACCACGTTGTTACGCATTCTGGTGGGGCTGCACGGCTTCTATGAAGGCGTATGCCAATGGTGGCAGCCTCAGTGGCAACAGGAATTACTCTACCTGGGGCACCAGCCAGGAGTACGTGAAGAGCTCAACCCTCTGGAAAATTTGCGTTACGCCTGTGCGCTGAGCGAGCAGGGGGGCGACCCTATGGCGGCGCTGGCGGCGGTGGGTCTGCAAGGTTTTGAAGACGTGCCGGCGGCGCACTTGTCTGCCGGGCAAAAGCGCCGTATTGCCCTGGCGCGCCTGTGGCTGGACCACAAGGCGGTGTGGGTGCTGGATGAGCCTTATACCGCTATTGATCAGGATGGGGTGGCGGCGCTGGACCAGCAGATCCAGCAGGCGGCCCAGGCCGGCGCGTTGGTGATCTATACCTCCCACCATCAGGTGGGCGATGGCGTGCGGCGGCTGCACCTGGCCCACGGGCAGGCAGAAGTGACGGCAGAGGGGCTGGCATGAGCGTGTTTCGTGCGGCCCTGTCCCGGGAGTTATTGGTGCTGTGGCGTAGCCCGGCAGAAATCATCAATCCGCTGTTTTTCTTTGTCATGGTGATCAGCCTGTTTCCGTTGGCTATTTCGCCGAAACCGGAACTGCTGGCGCTGGTGGCCCCTGGCGTACTCTGGGTGGCGGCGTTGCTGGCGGTGATGCTGTCGCTGGATGGCCTTTTCCGGCGCGACCAGGAAAGTGGGGTGCTGGAATTGTTGCTCACCGCGCCGGTGATGGCGGTGGTGCCAGTAAGTGCCAAGCTGCTGGCGCACTGGCTGCTGACCGGTTTGCCGCTGGTGCTGATCTCCCCGGTGTTGGCGCACATGCTGCAGCTGCCCGATGCGGTGCTGGCTACGGTGATGCTGAGTTTGTTGCTGGGCACCCCGGCGCTGACCATTATCGGCGCCATCGGCGCGGCCCTCACCGTGGGCCTGAACCGGGGTGGTATTCTGTTGGCGGTGCTGGTGCTGCCGCTGTACATTCCGGTGCTGATTTTTGGCGCGGGAGCGGTGAGTGCCGCAGTCGACGGCGGTGCGGTGAATGGCATTCTGGCCATTCTTGGGGCGTTGCTGGCGCTGGCGGTGAGCCTGGGGCCGCTGGCGGTGGCCGCTGGCCTGAAGATCAGTTCCGGGAATTAAGCGCACCTTTTTCCGGTGGGAAAGAGGGCGTTATTGAAGATAGGTGAAGGTAGGTGTCGGAATGGTTTGGCAAACGATAAAACGCTGGTACCACATGCTCGGTTCGCCGCGTTATTTCTATACGTTCAGTTCTGCGCTACTGCCGTGGCTGACGCCCATTGCGCTGCTGGTGTTTACCGTGGGCATCGTCTGGGGGCTGGCGTTTGCCCCCAGTGATTATCAGCAGGGCAACAGTTACCGGATCATCTTTATTCATGTGCCTGCGTCCAGCGGTGCGTTGATGGGCTACATGGCCATGGGCGTGGCGGGCCTGGTGGCCGTGGTCTGGCGAATGAAAATGGCCGAAGTGATGATGAAGGCCATTGCCCCTTTCGGTGCGGCCCTGGCGGCCATTTCCCTGGCCACTGGCGCGCTGTGGGGCAAGCCCACCTGGGGCACCTACTGGCAGTGGGATGCCCGCATGACCTCCATGCTGATCTTGCTGTTCATGTATGTGGGTGTGATTGCCCTGCAGAACGTTATCAGAGACCCGCGCCAGGCCGCCCGTGCCGCCGGTTTGTTGGCCATGGTGGGGGTGATCAATGTGATCATCGTCAAATACTCGGTGGAATGGGTGCAGACCCTGCACCAGGGCTCCACCCTGAAACTGGTGGGTGAATCCACCATCAATCCGGCCATGAAATACCCACTGCTAATCAGCATGCTGGGAACCTGGCTGCTGTATGCGGTCAATGTACTGGTGCGAGCACGCACGGAAGTGGTGTGGCGCGAGCGGCGCAGCAAATGGGTTCGCAAGCTGGTCAAGGGCGGGGGGCAATAGCATGTATTTCGATAGCTTTGCCGATTTCCTGGCCATGGGGAAACACGGTTTTTATGTCTGGAGCGCCTACGGAATCAGTGCGTTCCTGATTATTGCCAGCATGGTGCTGGCGATGCGCGGGCAGGGACAGGTGCGCCAAACGCTGGCGCGGCAGTGGCGACTTGAGGCTCTGGCAGAAGAGCAGGCTCAGGAAAAGCAGCGCCGCCAGCAACACACTGAGCAAAAACCTGAGGTAGATGATGAATCCGGTACGTAAGCAGCGTCTTTTGGTGGTACTCGCCGTTCTGGTCGGGCTGGGCATCGCCTGCGGCCTGATGTTTTATGCGCTGCGTCAGAACATCAACCTGTTCTATACCCCGCAGCAGATTGCGGCCGGAGAAGCGCCGCTGGATGCGCAGATGCGCGTGGGTGGCCTGGTAGAACCCGGCACGGTCATTCGCAACCCGGATACCCTGGACGTCACCTTTGGGCTCACCGATGGCAAGGGGCGTTTTACCGTGCATTATCAGGGCATCCTGCCGGACCTGTTTCGCGAAGGGCAGGGCATTGTGGCCAATGGCACGCTGGTGAGCCGGACTCGCTTTGAAGCCGAGGAAGTGCTGGCCAAGCATGACGAAACCTACATGCCGCCGGAGGTGCAGGAGGCGCTGGAGAAGGCGGGGCATCCGGGTGCCAAGAAGGCCGGTGAATATAGTGAATAATTAATAGTTAATAATGAATAACGCCGCGCGCCAGCGCGTTGCGATCTTCACCGACAGAAGCCGCGTCCAGACTCTGGGCGCGGCTTCTGTGGTTTCAGGGCCTGGGAGCCTGTTCCGTGACGTTATTAATTATTCATTATTAACTATTCATTGCCCCTCACATTTCCCTTGCTACCCCTCCCTGTCTGGCCCTACATTCGCGGCTATCGGCGCCCTGTCGCGGCGCCCCTTTTGTCAGGGCTTTTCATGAGTCAGGTCATCATTCTGGTAGACGATCCCGCCGACTGGGCCGCCTACTATCCCGCCCGCTATCTCCTGTCTGCCAGGGACTACCTGCAAGCGCTGCAGCCGGTCTGTACCGACAAGAAAGTGCAGGTAATCAACCTGTGCCGCAGCTATAAGTATCTGAGTCCGGGGTATTACTGCTCGTTGCTGGCGGAAGCCCGTGGCCAGCGGGTGTTGCCTTCTGTGCGCACGGTGAATGACCTGAGCCGCAAGGCGCTTTATGGCCTGCATTTTGGCCAGTTCGAGGCGGCGCTGGACAAGGCCATGAAACGCAAAGGTGGTAGTGGTGATCATTTCAGCCTGTTGCTGTTCTTTGGGCATACCGAGCAGGAGGGCCTGGCCGATCTGGGGCGGCAGATTTTTGACCAGCTGCCATGCCCGTTGCTGAAGGTGGATTTCCGCCGCCGTGAGCAATGGGGTATTGAGGCGCTGAAACCGCTGACCCTGAAACAGCTGAAAGGGGCCGAGGAGGACGCGTTTGCCCGGGCGTTGGAACAGTTCAATGCCCGGGTGTGGCGTAACCCGCGCCGGCGTCGTGGTGACCGCTACGAGCTGGCCATGCTGGTCAACGACGAAGAGGCGTTGCCACCCAGCAACAAGACGGCTCTGAAGCGGTTTGTTCGTGCGGGCAGGCAATTGGGTATCAAGGTGGATCTGGTGGGTCGCGATGCCTATACGCGCCTTGGCGAATACGACGGCCTGTTTATCCGTGAGACCACCGCGCTGGATCATCACACCTATCAGTTTGCCCGCAAGGCGGAGCAGGAAGGCATGGTGGTGATCGACGATCCGGGCTCCATTTTGCGCTGCACCAACAAGATTTATCTGGCCGAGTTGATGCAGGCCAACAAGGTGCCGGTGCCGCCGACCGCGTTTGTGTTCAGCGACGATGATGCCCAGATCGACCGGCTGGTTGAGGAGCTGAAACTGCCCATGGTGCTGAAAATTCCGGATGGCAGTTTTTCCCGGGGGATCAGCAAGGTGGCCACCCGTGAAGCACTGGCTGAGGCGTTGCGTGGCTACCTGAAACAGTCTTCTGTGGTGCTGGCGCAGGCGTTCATGTACACCGATTACGACTGGCGCATCGGGGTGCTGAACCACCGCCCGTTGTTTGCCTGTCAGTATTTCATGAGCAAGGGGCACTGGCAGATTTACCATCACCAGAGTGGCGGTAAAACCGAGACCGGCAACAGCCGTACCTTGCCGGTACAGGAAGTGCCGCCCAAGGTGCTCAAGGCCGCTCTCAAGGCCGCCCGCTTAATGGGCAACGGCTTGTATGGGGTGGACCTGAAGCAATCCGGCGATGATGTGGTCGTCATCGAGGTGAACGACAACCCCAATATTGATGCCGGGGTGGAAGATGCCTGGTTGGGTGAAGATCTGT
>NZ_LWEZ01001001.1:0-540 GCF_001634945.1 Alcanivorax sp. HI0044 | reverse complement strand
TCGCCTCGGCAAACTGCGCCAGGACCAGTTCGCCTTCGAGGAACACACGGTGCTGGACACCGTGATCATGGGGCACAGCGAACTGGCAGCGGTAAAAGCCGAGCGCGACCGGATTTACAGCCTGCCGGAAATGAGCGAAGAAGACGGCATGCGCGTGGCCGAGCTGGAAATGCAATTCGCGGAGATGGACGGCTACACCGCCGAAGCCCGGGCCGNCGACCTGTTNCTGGGGCTGGGCATTCCCGAAGAACAACACGCCGGCCCCATGACCGCCGTGGCGCCGGGCTGGAAATTGCGCGTACTGCTTGCCCAGGCCCTGTTCTCCGATCCGGACGTACTGCTGCTGGATGAGCCCACCAACCATCTGGATATCCACACCATCCGCTGGCTGGAAGATATTCTGGTGGCCCGTTCCAGCACCATGATTATCATTTCCCACGACCGGCACTTCCTGAACAGCGTGTGCACCCACATGGCGGATCTGGATTACGGTGAGCTGCGCCTGTTCCCGGGCAACTACGACGAGTACATGACCGCCGC
>NZ_LWEZ01001000.1:0-412 GCF_001634945.1 Alcanivorax sp. HI0044 | reverse complement strand
CGATGTTGGCATCTGCCACGGAATCCATCACGCCTTCATCAAAGCACTTCACCGCTTCAAGGGACTCGATGAACATCATCCGTTCCTTGATGTCTTCAAACGGCATGTCCTTGCTGCCACCGAAGGCATCGGTAAGGCCAGGCCACAGGTGCTTCTTGCCGTTTTCCGGGTACTCGTAGAAACCTTTGCCCTGCAGCTTGCCCGGGCGATCCAGTTCTTCGACCATTTTCTTCATGACCACTTCCGCCGGGTGTTCCGGCGGCAGCTCAGTGCCTTCACGCTTGGCATCATCACGGGCTGCTTTACCGATCTTCAACGCGGTTTCCATGTTGATTTCATCGATCAGATTCAGAGTACCTACCGGGTAACCCGCCTGCATGGCCGCCTGCTCAATGGACTGGGCATTGACGCC
>NZ_LWEZ01000999.1:0-749 GCF_001634945.1 Alcanivorax sp. HI0044 | reverse complement strand
GTAATGTTGGTGGATGTGGACCGCTTCAAGGCCTACAACGACCACTACGGACACCTGCAAGGCGATCTTTGCCTACAGAAGCTGTCAGCGGAATTCCATCGCTACAGCCGCCGCGGGGGGGATCTGGTGGCTCGCTTTGGTGGGGAGGAGTTCGTGCTGTTGTACCCGGAAACCGATGAAGTGGAGGCGCAGCAGCTGGCGTCCCGGCTATGTCGTTCCGTGCGCTCACTGGCCATCCCCCATGCGGATAATCCGCAAATGAACGAAGTGACGGTCAGTGTTGGCGTGGCCACGATGATTCCCGGCGACCGGCACAGTGCCGGAGACTTGCTGGAGGCTGCGGACCGGGCCCTCTATCTGGCCAAACAAGGCGGACGGGATGACTGGCGAATTTACCAGGCGCCGCCTGCGGTGCGCTTGGTCAAGGAGCGCAAGAACGACGAAGGGGAGCGATGATCGCTCCCCTTTCAGTTGTTGCTTTCCCGTGACTTTGCCGGGGCGGAGCTAGCGCTCCCGGGCTTCACGAAGGGTCTGTTGGCGGTTCAGGCGTTTGCGGATCTGTTGCTCAATGCCCTCTGCATCCAGGCCCGCTTCGGCCAGTAACACATCCCGCTTGCCGTGATGAATGAAGTGATCCGGCAGGGCCAGGTTCAGTACATCCAGCACTACGCCTGCCTCGTGCAGCAGTTCATTCACGGCCGAGCCTGCGCCCCCCATCTGCTGATGGTCTTCTGCGGTGACCAGCAAGG
>NZ_LWEZ01000998.1:0-434 GCF_001634945.1 Alcanivorax sp. HI0044 | reverse complement strand
AGCAGTTTGCAGAAGCTCGTGGCTGGCCTGGCCCTCCATATGGGCGATCAGACCAAAACCACAGTTGTCCCGGAATTCTCCGGGCTCAGTGAGCCCCCGCACCAGCGTTGAGTTCTGCTGCATGAAAACCTTTCCTCTTGAAATTCAGAGACTTACAGAAGGCAAATGGCGTCAAGAAAACGGTGACGGCAAAAAAGGGATATGCATTCTACACATTGCGCGCTTGGGCGACAAATTGAACAGTCACCCAAGGCGCTTTTTTATGCTTAAAGTTCGCCGCGAACATCGCCCATCTTGCGAGGAAAAGGCCCCGCTGAGCGTAACTTTGCTGGCAACGTCGACTTTGCATCAAGCGCTGCCTGACGGCTGGAATAGTCCCCGGCGAGCACCAGAAACACGGTTTTTCCATTCCGTTTGGCCGGATAATAGGCCCC
>NZ_LWEZ01000997.1:0-560 GCF_001634945.1 Alcanivorax sp. HI0044 | reverse complement strand
ACCGGTCACCGCCGCCTTCCACTGCCACATCGGCATTGTCAAAACCGGCATCAACCAATGCCTGAACTTCTTCCGGATTCATCTTTGCTCCTCATCAGGGCCTTGGTCAGGCCCAAACAGCACTGGAGCGGCCTGCAGCCGCTCCATCAAATCGTCATCAAGGGCGTAATAATACGCGAGCCCGCTGCCCCTTACCACGGCAGGCGGGTTCACTCGCCCTGTTTGGCCTCGTCGATGCCGGCATCAATCTTGGCATCCGCAGACCAGTTATCGATCACCTTGTCGATATCGTTGTACTGCTGCATCCCCTGGGCGAACTGACTCTTGAAGGTATCGCGCAGATCCAGGCCATTCACATACACATTGATCACTTTCCACTGATCATCACGCAGGAACAGGGTGTAGTAGATCGGCACCACCTGCCCGGAGTTGGTTTTCACCTCCATGCGCACCCTTGCATAGTCGCCTTTACGGTCGCCGTCCTGCATGGGCAAGGTTTCGATCTTCTGCCCGTCATACAGGGTGATGCCGGATGCGTAGGTGTTGATCAGGCTGTTTTT
>NZ_LWEZ01000996.1:0-607 GCF_001634945.1 Alcanivorax sp. HI0044 | reverse complement strand
CGCTGAGGCGTTGCCCGAGTACATGGTGCCCTCGCTGTTTATGGTGCTGGAGGTGCTGCCTCTATCACCCAACGGCAAGCTGGACCGCAAGGCCCTGCCGGAACCGCAATGGCAGGCCCGTGAATACCGTGCTCCACAAACCGACACCGAACAGCAATTGGCATCGTTGTGGGAAGAGTTGTTGGGGCAATCGCCAGTGGGGCTGGATGACAATTTCTTTGCCCTTGGTGGGCACTCGCTGTTAGCCACACGGGTGGTTGCCACGCTGCGCGATCGCTGGAGTGTGGATGTTCCTCTGCGCGCGTTATTTGAGGCGGACACCTTGCAGGCACTGGCCGCGCTGGTGGACGAACACAACGGCGATGCCAAACAGCAGGAGCAGGATGACCTGTCGGCCATGGCCGATCTGCTCGATGACCTGGAAGATTTATGATCCGGAGTGACCTATGAGCCTGGACAAGGCGGCACTGGCGCAGCGCTTTATGGCGCTGGATGAAACCAAACAGGCGGTTTTTCTACAGAAGCTGGGGGAAAAGGGCATTCCCTTCGAGCGTCTGCCGATTGTCGCCGGTGACCGCCCGAATCGTATCCCGCTGGCGCCAGCACA
>NZ_LWEZ01000995.1:0-234 GCF_001634945.1 Alcanivorax sp. HI0044 | reverse complement strand
AGCGTGGCGTGACCCTGCCACGGGCCTAGTCTGACGCGGGCGCTGAGTCCGGAACGAGTTCCGGGCCGTTGTAGTCGATCATGATCATCTCGGCTTTCAACAGGGTGCTCTCAATGTGTTTGGCCTGTACCACCATGTAGTCCAGCTGCGGCGCTACCCAGAACAGGGTGCGCCGTTTTTCTTTGCTGTCCCCGGTACGTTTCTTTTCAACCAGCAGGGTATCCAGTTTGCCCA
>NZ_LWEZ01000994.1:0-888 GCF_001634945.1 Alcanivorax sp. HI0044 | reverse complement strand
TGCGAATGCGGCGTCCATCGATTTTAAAAGAACCGCCGGATTGCATGCGGTTTTCCGATTGTAGAGCGTTGAGCACTACTTCCAGCGGAATGCCGAGGCTGACCAGGCTTTCTTGGGAGATATCCACATAAATGACTTCTGACGGCTCGCCTGCGGTGGTGACTTTCGACACATTTGGCACATTCAATAACTCGCGGCGTAGGAAGCGCGAGAGCTCGCGTACCTCGGAATCAGTTAGGTCTGGTGCGACGACCGCAAAGAAAATTCCGAACACATCGCCATAGTCATCATGGACAGTGGAATTTAAAGCCCCAATTGGCAGGAAGCTTTGTGCGTCACCGACCTTGCGTCGCAGTTCATCCCAAACTTGCGGCATTGTGTCGCCGTCATACTGGTTCTTTATCTCGACCTTGATAATAGACTCACCGGGTCGAGATCGCGAGGTCAGTCGTTTCAGCTGTGGTAATTGCTGNATGGCGGATTCCAGCGGCTCGGTGATTTCCTTTTCTACTTCTACTGCGGTGGCGCCAGGGTAGGGCGTGACCACCAGTGCCATCTTGATGGTGAAGGCAGGGTCTTCGAGGCGGCCAATATTGTTCATTCCCCACAAGCCGCCGAGCAGGCATGCAAGTATAATCAGCCAGGTGTTGACAGGACGCTTGATGGAGGTGCGTGCGATATCCATGAGGCGCCCTATCAGAATCCGTTGAATGGGGTTACGGGCATGTTATCGTGCAATAGCCGCACGCCAGCACTAACAACCTGTTCGTTACCTGAGAGACCGGCGACCAGAGCGTGGCCCTGCTTGGTGACGCCATGTACCTTGACCGGCTGTGCAGTCACCACAGATTTTTTCGGTTGGTAAACCCACACACGGAATTTGCCTTC
>NZ_LWEZ01000993.1:0-556 GCF_001634945.1 Alcanivorax sp. HI0044 | reverse complement strand
CTGCGCCGTGCGGGTCTGCGCACCATCGACCCCATCGTCGATGTAACCAACTATGTGTTGGTGGAACTGGGGCAGCCGTTACATGCGTTCGATCTGGCCAAGCTCAGCGGTGGTATCACCGTGCGCAAGGCCAAAGCGGATGAGACGCTTACTACCCTGGACGACCAAGAGCTGACCCTACGGGACGATACCCTGGTAATTGCTGACGACAGCGCGGCACTGGCTCTCGCTGGGGTCATGGGCGGCAAACCGTCATCCGTGACCACGGATACCCAGGATATTTTCCTGGAATGCGCCTTCTTCGCCCCCCTGGCGATTGCCGGCAAGGCTCGCTCCTATGGGCTGCATACCGATTCCTCTCACCGCTTCGAGCGCGGTGTGGATCCGCAACTGCAGAGCGATGCCATTGAGTATGCTACAGCCCTGATCCAGCAAATTGCGGGTGGCCAGGCAGGCCCCGTCACCGAAGCGGTGGACGAAGCGCAGCTGCCCAAGCAGGCCGAGCTCACATTGCGCGCTGAGCGGATCGAAGGCTTATTGGGCATGGGTTTACCCG
>NZ_LWEZ01000992.1:0-15250 GCF_001634945.1 Alcanivorax sp. HI0044 | reverse complement strand
AGGTGGGGTCGATGTTGTTAAATGGTTGTTAGGTATTCTGGACAAGATTTCTGACACAGGAATAGTCAAATATATTGGAGGAGTGCTTGGGGAGGTTCTGGATGCTATAGGCCTTTATTCTGATATTAATAATTGCGGCTTCGCGTTTGCAATTGCAAAATATTTTGCGGGAATATTCATTACAATTGGAGCGGCTTTTCTTTTGCTGCCATTTTTGGCGCTCATGTTGACTCTCTCTCTAGCGATTTGGATGTCATTTTTTGTCGCCGGTGTCTTGTCCTCATTCTTCTCTTCCCAATGGAGCTGTAAGGAATAGCAATGAGAAAGCTTGGTTTTATAAGCAGGATTGCGACAATAATTTTTTTATGGATTATTGCTTCCGGTGCTTTAATAAGGCATGACTTTTCCATTGCGGTTTTGTCAATGTTCCTGGGATGCTGGTTGATCGCTATGCCGGATCATTATAAGAAGGGTAGGAAAAAAATGGCATGGGTCGTGTTTGGGGTGGGACTTTTTGCGTTGGTCTTGTTGATGCAGTGGAGGGGGATGGCTGGCCCGTAAAAATATTGGTTTGAATGGTTTTAGGTGTTGCGGGTAAGGGTTGGCCCGCGAGCTTTTAGGGTTTTATGGAGGATGTCAGTCCTTGGCGATAGAAGTTTATGCATAAATATTGGTTTGCAACATTGCCAAGCAGGCAAGGCAGGTGCGCAAAGCCAAAGATTGAAGTCGGAAGTTTTGCAGTATTGTGCGTCAGCGTCAGTCCAGTAATGCCCGAAGATTAGCAATGCTGGCCTCTGCCACCGCATCTTCCTTGGCTTCATCCTTCTGAATGCCGATGCCCAGATAGTCGATATCCTCCTGGGGCATTTCGTCCACGAAGCGGCTGGCGGTGGTGTCGATTTTTTCGCCGTACTGTTTGCGGGTCAGAGCCTGGGTCATGGCCAGGGTTTCCCGGGCGCGGGTGATGCCCACGTACATGAGGCGGCGCTCTTCAACGATGTTGTCTTCTTCGATGCTGGTACGGTGGGGCAGGAATTCTTCTTCCACGCCCATCATGTAGACGTGGGGAAATTCCAGACCCTTTGACGCGTGCAGCGTCATTAACTGCACCCGGTCGGAATCGTCTTCTTCCTGTTGTTGTTCGAGCATGTCCAGCAGTACCAGCTTCTTGATCACCGATTCCAGATCGCTGGCGCCTTCTTCTTCGTCTTCCTGTTTTTCCAGCATGCGCTCGATGCTGCGCACCAGTTGCCAGATATTTTCGATGTTCTTTTCACCGATGCGCGGGCTGGAGGCGTTCTGCATCAGCCAGCCTTCGTAATCCATATCGGTGATCAGTTCCTGCACCGCCTGCAAGCTGTTCTGGCCGAAACAGAACTGGCGTTTGGCATCCAGCCAGGCCTTGAACTTTTGCAGCTTTTCGGCGGCTTTGGGGTTCATCACTTCACTAAGCGCAAAGTCATCGCACACGTGGTAAAGACCTTGCTCACGCTTGAGTGCCCAAGTGGCCAGTTTTTCCAGGGTGGCGGGACCGATTTCCCGGCGCGGCGTGTTGATGATGCGCAGAAAGGCGTTGTCGTCGTCCGGGTTCACCAGCAGGCGCAGGTAGCACATCAAGTCCTTGATCTCGCTGCGCGAGAAGAAACTTTTGCCACCGGAGACCTTGTAGGGAATCGACAGGCTTTGCAGTTTCATCTCCAGAATGCGCGACTGAAAATTGCCACGATAAAGCACCGCAAAGTCTTTCCACTGCAGGCCTTTCTGCAGGCGGCGGTGAAAGATATCGCTGGCGATCCATTCGGTTTCTGCCTCTTCATCACGCAGGGCGGAAAAACGAATCGGTTCGCCGTAGCCGTAATCGGACCACAGGCTTTTTTCGAACTCGTGGGGGTTGTTGGCGATGACTGTATTGGCGGCTTTCAGGATGCGCCCGGTGGAGCGGTAGTTCTGCTCCAGCTTCACCACTTTCAGGGTAGGCCAGTCTTCCTGCAGCTGCGCCAGGTTTTCCGGTCGGGCGCCGCGCCAGGCATAGATGGACTGGTCGTCATCGCCTACCACGGTGAACTTGCCCTCCGGCAGGGTGAGCATTTTCACCATTTCGTACTGGGCGCCGTTGGTATCCTGGTATTCATCTACCAGCAGGTACTGAATACGGTTGCGCCATTTTTCCAGAATGCGCGGCTGCTCGCGGAACATGCGCGCGGGCATCAAAATAAGATCATCGAAATCCACCGCATTACACACCCGCAGCATGCGATCATAACCGCCGTAGGCCATGGCCGCGCGCAGGTCGTCGTCGGTTTCAGCGGTGCTTACCGCTTCCTCGGGCAGCACCAGCGCGTTCTTCCAGTCGGAGATGCGTTTGTGGATGACATCCACCGCGTCCAGGTCCCGTTCCGATTCGCCCTGGCGCAGGATCTCCTTGAGGATTTCCTTGCTGTCGGCGCCGTCCAGAATCGAGAAGCCGTTGCGCAGGCCGCAGGCTTTCAATTCGGATTTGAGGATGCGCAGGCCCAGGTTATGGAAGGTGGAGACAATCAGCCCCCGGGTCAGGTCGCGGCTGACCAGCTGTTGCACCCGCTCCTTCATTTCCCGGGAGGCCTTGTTGGTAAAGGTTACCGCCGCGATATGGCGGGCCGGAATACCCCGCTCCTGAATTAGCCAGGCGATCTTGCGGGTGATCACGCTGGTTTTGCCGGAGCCCGCACCGGCCAGTACCAGCAGGGGGCCGTCGGCGTAGTTCACGGCTTCCTGCTGGCGGGGATTGAGTTTGCTCATGGGGCTCCGGTAACGCTGGGGGTGAAATCGGGTCGCTATGATACCAGTGATGGGTGTGCACTCCAGACACCTTATGTCGGTTATCATGACGGTTTCTCTGGTAACGGTTTTGCCTATGCGTCTGGACTATTTTCTTGCCCACAGTGCCGGCCTTACCCGCAAGGAGGCGAAAAAGCTGATCAGCGGGGGGGCGGTAACGGTCGCTGATGAAGCAAAACCCAAAGCCAACCTGCAGTTGCGCCCGGATCAGGTGGTGATGTTGCATGGTGAAGTCGTGCAGCTTCCCGGCCATCGTTACCTGATGCTGTACAAACCCGTTGATGTGGTCTGCTCCACGGATGATCCTGAGCACCGCACGGTATTGGACCTGTTGCCGCCTGAGTTGCGCACCCAGGTACACCCGGCCGGCCGGCTGGACCGGGATACCACCGGGCTGGTGCTGCTCACTTCCGACGGGCAGTGGTCTCACCGCCTCACGTCCCCGAACCATGCCTGTGGCAAGTGCTATCGGGTGACCTGTGCAGACCCGGTCAGTGACGAGGATTTGCAGGCCTTGCGTGAGGGAATCCTGCTACGCGGCGAGGACAGCCCGACCTTGCCGGCCCGGGCTGAGCGGGTGAATGCACACACCTTGGTGCTGACTATCACGGAAGGGCGCTACCATCAGGTTAAACGCATGCTGGCTGCCCGCGGCAATAAGGTGGTGGGGTTGCATCGGGAGCAGATCGGCGAAATCGTACTGGATGCGGATCTGTCGCCGGGAGAATATCGGGTACTGACAGAGGACGAAATCGCGGGTATCTGATCGTTTGCCCTGCGACCTTCGGCCGGGGGCAGGACGGCGTGAGTGTCGAATTACGGCCTTCGGCCTAATGCGACCTACAAAATAAGGAAAAAGAACACACAGGGATGGAGTATGTACGCTGTGATCTTCACCGCCACGGTTGGTGATCAGGACGAACGTTACGGTGACATGGCTGAAAAATTACGTGATCTGGCCATGGCAGGATTTGGTTGCACTGATTTCATCAGTGCGACGCAAGGTGATCAGGAAATTGCTGTGTCGTATTGGCAGGATGAGGCGGACATTAAAGCCTGGAAGCAGCAGGCGGAGCATAAGGTAGCACAGCAACTAGGAAAGACTGGCTGGTACAAGCACTACAAGGTAGAGGTGGTAAAAATACTGCGTGCCTACGCTAACAGCGACGCTCTCTCAGAAAGCTAAAAGGCGGAAATTTTCTGCCGAAAATTTCCGCCCACGATTCTCCCATTTTCTTCAGCCCGTTACCCAAGCTGTCCCTGCAGCTCCATCACATCCACGGTTCTTTCCGGGTTTAGCGGATCAATCAGCGTGTTCGCGTCTTTGTACACCCGCGGCGTCTTGTACAGCATGGCCACTGCTTTCACATGGCTGGGCGCCACATAGCGTTCCGGCATTTCCTGTTCCAGCCAGGCGCGCACTTTCGGGGCCTGATCCGAACCCATTTTCGGGAACAGGTGGTGCTCCACGTGGTGGCTGAAGTGGAAATGCAGCGGATCAATCCAGCGCCAGGCGCGCACGCTCATGGAATTGTCCACCGGGTGATTGTTGTCCATCTGTGGGCGCAGCATGTGGTTGGTGAGGATATAACCCTGGCCGATGAAGTTGATCATCATCATCGGAATCAACACGGTGAAGATGGCCAGCGGGCCGGACACGATGGCCAGGGTGATCCAGGCGGCCATGCACAGGTAGGACTGGCGGATGGCCTTTTTACGGTCGAAGCCCTTGAACTCTTCACGCTTGCGGGTCTGCAGGCGCAGTACCAGCTGGGCATGAAACATGAAGGAATAGAACAGGAACAGGTAGCTGTACCAGGTGCCGCCACCGGGGGCCAGCTTGGTGAAGTTGGCCGTCTTCGGGTGTTTCTCGTAGCGGTGCATGGTGCCGAAAGAGTCCGGGTCCTTGTCGCCCAGATTGGTATGGGCGTGGTGAGCCACATTGTGCCAGCGGCGCCAGAACTCCGGTGGCACCAGCGCCGGGCCAAAGCCCATCCAGCCCAGTACATCCTGCATGCGGCGGCTCATGCCCAGGGCGCCGTGCAGCACTTCGTGGGCCAGCAGGGCCTGGCAGGCGAGGGTGTGGCCCGCCAGCAGGCTGAGCAGCAGGTTACCCCACCAGGGCAGGTCAAAGGCCAGAATGCTGGTGATGCTGCCGACGATGATGGCGGTCATGGGGATAAACCACAGCGCGCGCAGGGGGCGGGATTTGAATGCCGCGGGGCCAAGATCCTTTTTCACCGCATCGCGAATGGCGCGAGCGTCGTCAGCGCCAAACTGGCGGCTGTAAGCGGGTGAGTCCGTCGTCATGGGGCTGTCCTTGGGTTGTGCGGGCTGAATGCAGCCGGGAAATTCCGAGGCAGGCATTGTCGAAGAGAGCGAGCAAACGGCGAAGTGCAAGGCTGGACACTTTCCGGTCATTTTCGGACAGGTGAAAAAGTAGCGTATGATGGACCCATGAACCGTGACCGCTTTATCCAGCTTGATCCGGGCACTGGCCGTTCGCCGGTGCCGGTGAACTACGTCCGCAATCTGGTCGAATTGATCAGTGAAGTGGGCGTGGACACCCGGCGTTTGCTGCGCCAGGTGGAGCTAACGGAAGAGGAAGTCTATAACCCGGAGCCCGCGCTGCGTTTCGAGCAGTTCCGCCGGGTGATGGTCGGGGCCCGGGAGATGACCGGCAATCCGGCGCTGGGCTTGGCCCTGGGGCAGCAATTGACGCTGACCGCCCACGGTCTGTTGGGCTATGCGGCGATCAGCAGTGCGGATCTCGGCGATGCCCTGCGCTTGCTGGAGCGTTATTTCCGCACCCGTACCCGGCTGTGCGTACCGCGTATTGAGCCGTCCACGGAAGGGGTGCGTTTCTGCCTGCTGGAAAGTGTGCCGCTGGGTGATATTCGCGAAACCTACCTGGAAGTAGTGGTGGCTGCGGTGGTGGGTGGTATCCGCTACCTGCTGGGCGAGCGTTTCCGTGGCGCCGTGCTGGAGCTGCCCTACGCGCCGCCAGCGCATGCCGAGCGCTACCGCGAGCTGCTGCAAATGCCGGTTGAGTTTGGCGCTGAGGTGGCGGCCCTGCGCTTGCCGCATTCCTTGCTCAGCGAACCCTTCACCTTGTCTGATCCAGCTTCCCGGCACATGGCCGCGCAGAAATGCGAGGAAGAATTACAGCGCCTCGAGGCGGATCAGGATTGGGCCAGCCGGGTGCGCGCACGCCTGATGCAGGCGGAAGGCATGCTGCCCAGCCTGGAACAGCTGGCCGGCAACTTTCATGTGACCTCGCGGACCTTGCGTCGTTACCTTAATGCGTTGGGTGTGAGTTATCGCTCCTTGCTGGAAGAAGTGCGCATGACCAAGGCCATGGCCTACCTGCAGGCCAACATCACCGTGCAACAGGTGGCTAACCGCCTGGGGTATGCCGACCCCAGCAACTTCGCCCGCGCCTTCCGCAAATGGACCGGCCACCCGCCCAGTCATTTCCAGCCGTAGTATCCCCCTGTTTTCTGCTTCAACGCTTTGCGATTCCGCTTTCTGTGCTGTTCAATGGAATCTATCTTGGTGAGGCCGAAACGTGATCGTTCATTGTTAACTAGGCCCAGTGGTAACCAAGCTTCACAATACAAGGCGTAAATTTCAAAGAAATGCCTGGAAAATGCGCCGTCCTCTATTCGCTCAGGCTCATCCAGTTGGTGGCGTTTTTCAAGAACCCAAGGTTCCAGTGCGTACCAGCAGCAGAGGTACATAGGGCCCCATATATTCATGAAGTGGTTTCTTGAAATTAGGTTATTCCATGCCATGTAACCAATACGTTGTAGCTTGACGCTGACCTGCTGTGCTGCTTCACGTTCCTCCTTTTTCCAGTGTTCATTGGCGCTTTTTTTGTTATACGGCTGGTTTTGGTGGGCGTCAGTGATGATACGAATGAGAGGTTTGAGTGTATCCATCTCAGCCATGGCCCAGCGAAGAATATCGGCGTCACGAGACAGAGAGGCTTCACGAATATTGTGAGAGCCTTGTCGAAGCCCGATCAGAAGTACGATAGTCAATATGACCATAAGGAGGTCGGAGACCCCAGAAACCCCTCCCCAATCAAAGGTTTCAAATTGGAATTTGATGTTCTCGAACATGTTGACCTTCTTTCATCCTAATCGGGTAGAGTTCAGTTTTGAAAAAGCATGAAAACACAATGCGCGTGGATTCTGAACCCGTCCTACTTGTCTCCCGGCATAATCACCCTCGCGGCAGTTGCCAGCGTGGGCGTATGCAGCGCCAGCGGTTGATCCACCGTGCCTCCTATGTGGTGGTGCAGGATCTGGCCGGGCGGGTGTGCGTGCAGAAGCGGGCAGACCACAAGCATTTCTACCCGGGGGGTTGGGACCTGGCCGCCGGTGGGGTCATGCGCCCGGATGAGACGGTGGCTCAGGGGCTGAGTCGGGAGCTGTATGAAGAGCTGGGGTTGAGCCGTCAGTTCTCCCGCTGGCAATGGTTCTGGTTTGCCAATCCTCATCACCGGGTGTGGGGCGCCCTGGCCTCGGTGCGGGCCTGTCCGGATGCGGTGTCCCTGAGCGATGAGGTGGTGGCCATCGACTGGCTGCCCGCAGCACAGGCCCTGGCGTTGCCCGGCGCCACCCCGGATAGCCGCCACGCCCTGTCCTTGCTGCTGGCATCAGCACGCTGAGCGTTTTCGTCCTTGTTTACAGGCCCCCTGCTGGGTAGGTTCTCCCCATCTAGAAGGAGAGCCTTATGACTCAGCGATTCAGTGTTGCCGGTAAGCGTATTCTGATCACCGGTGCCTCCAGCGGCTTTGGTGCCCACTTTGCCACTGCGCTGGCCGAAGAAGGCGCGGATGTGGTGCTGGCCGCCCGCCGCGTGGAAAAACTGGAAGACACCGCCAAGGCCGTGCGCGACTTGGGCCGGGAAGCCATCGTGGTACCCATGGATGTGAGTGATCACGCCAGCGTGGAAGCGGCCTTTGCCGACATGCCACCGCTGGACGTGGTGGTGAACAACGCGGGTATTTCCCAGGAAGGCCCCACCGAAAACATCCCTGAAGAGGAATGGGACCGGGTGGTGGATACCAACCTGAAAGGCGTCTGGGCCGTCTCCAAATTCGCTATCCAGCAATGGAAGCGCGATGGCCGCCCCGGCAGCATCGTCAATATTGCCTCCATCCTCGGCCTGCGAGTGGGTGGCCGGGTGGCCCCGTACACCGCGTCCAAGGCTGCTGTCGTACAGTTCACCAAATCCCTGGCGCTAGACTGCGCCCGTTACAACATCCGCTGCAACGCCATCTGTCCCGGCTATGTGGAAACCGACATCAACGCGGATTTCTTCAACAGCCCGCAGGCGGAAAAGATGCTCAAGCGCATCCCTTACCGTCGTCTCGGTCAGATCGACGAACTGGTGGGCCCGCTGTTGTTGTTGGCCTCTGATACTTCGTCCTACATGAGCGGTGCCATCATCGCCGTGGACGGCGGTCATCTTTGCAATACCCTTTGATACGCACACGCGGCGCGGCAGCCAATACGGTCTGAAGCGTAGGAAACCCTTGAAACAGTATTAAGGAACGACCATGGATTTTTCCCTGAGCCCGGAAATCGAAAGCCTGCGTCAACAGGTCGCGGCCTTTGTCGAAGCGGAAATCATGCCGCTGGAAAACGACAAGGCCAATTACGACGACCACGAAAACTTCAAGGAAAGCGTGGTCGCTAGCCTGCGTGAAAAAGCGAAAGCGGCTGGCCTGTGGGGGTTCCAGTTACCCAAAGAGCGTGGCGGCCTGGACGTGGGCGTGGCCGGCATGGCGGTGTTGTACGAAGAAGCGGCGCGCAGCCCGTTCGGCCCGGTGGTGTTCAACTGTGCCCCGCCGGATGACGGCACCATGATCCTGCTTAACAAGATTCTCAATGACGAGCAGAAAGCACGTTGGCTACAGCCCATGATCGACGGCAAGGTGCGCTCCGCCTTCGCCATGACCGAACCCGACGGCGGCTGCGGTTCCGATCCTTCCCTGACCTACACCTCGGCCGCCAAAGAGGGGGACAACTGGATCATCAGGGGTCGTAAATGGTTTATCACCGGCGCCGAAGGCGCACAGACCTTTATCCTGATTGCCAAGACCAGTGACGATCCGCGCAAGGGCCTCACCGCCTTCCTGTTCGATGCCGACCAGCCCGGATGGGAAATCGTGCGCCGCATTCCCATCATGGGCCCGGAAGAGCACGGCGGTCACTGCGAGCTGAAATTCGATGGCCTGGTGATTCCCGATGAGAACCGTCTGCTCAACGTGGGCGATGGCCTGAAGGTTACCCAGATTCGTCTGGGTACTGCGCGTCTGACCCACTGCATGCGCTGGCTGGGTCTGGCCAAGCGTTGCATGGAAGAAGCGGCGGGTTATGTGGAAAACCGCATGAGCTTTGGAACAACCCTGGCCGAACACGAAGGTGTGCAGTGGATGCTGGGTGATGTGGCCAAGGAAATCGAAGTGGGCCGTCTGCTGACCATGCAGGCTGCCTGGATGCTGGACCAGGGTGACTTTGCCAAGAAAGAAATTTCCATGGCAAAAATCCACGTGGCCGATACCTTGCACAAGGCGGCGGATACCGCCATCCAGCTGTGCGGTGCCCGCGGTTACTCCAAGGACACCCTGCTGGAGTGGATCTACCGCTACGCCCGTCAGGCGCGTCTGGTGGATGGCGCCAGCGAAGTGCACAAGATGGTGTTGTCCCGCTTTTATCTGAAAGAGAAGCGTGATTTCTTCAAGTGGGGCGTGTAGGTCTGCTTCGCAGAGGTAACACGTGAGACGCAACACGCTTCACGCAACAGGAATCACGCAAAAAAGCCCCGCACACGCGGGGCGTTTGCGTTTAGCGCACGCACAAGGGTAGCGATTGCGCATCGGGCGCGATAAACCGTCAGCCCTGCTGCACATTCTGTCTGTAACTCAGCGCTTCGCGAAGGTGGTCCCGCTCCACCTCCGGACTGTTATCCAGATCGGCAATGGTGCGGGCGACCCGTGCGCTACGGTGCAGGGAGCGGGCGGATAACCCCAGCCGGCTCATGACCCCCGCCAGCCAGTCCCGGTGCCGGCGCAGCATGGGTTCCAGTTTGTCGCTGCCCAACTCCCGGTTCAGGCGCTGTTGCCGGTGCCATTGTTGTTTCCACGCATGGCGAACCCGTTGGGCGATGGCCTCGCTGGTTTCCCCTTCCTTGTCGCCCAGCAGCTCCTTTGCTTCTACGGCGGGCACATCCAGATGCAAATCAATGCGATCCAGTAACGGGCCGGACAGCTTGCCCTGATAGCGTTTGGCTTTTTCACAGCGATAACCGCAGCTCTTTTCCGGATCGCCCAGATACCCGCAGGGGCAAGGGTTCATGGCCGCCACCAATTGAAAGCGGGCGGGGAAGGTGAGCTGCTGGGCGGCGCGGGCGATGCTGACTTCACCGGTTTCCAGCGGTTCACGCATGACTTCCAGCACTTTGCGGTCGAACTCCGGCAGTTCATCCAGGAACAGAATGCCGTGATGGGCCAGGGAAATTTCCCCGGGCCGCGGGTAACTGCCACCGCCGACCAGGGCCGTTGCCGAGGAAGTATGGTGCGGTGCCCGGTAAGGGCGTTGATAAAAAAGCCGGCTGTTGCGGGGCTGTTTGAGTGAATGAATGGCTGCCACTTCCAGAGCTTGAGCCGTGCGCATGGGCGGCATCAATCCGGGCAACCGCGAGGCGAGCATGCTCTTCCCTGCACCTGGAGGCCCACATAAAAGCAGGGAATGGCCTCCTGCCGCGGCAATCTCCAGCACCCGCTTGGCGGTTTGCTGGCCCCGGATTTCCGACAGGCAGCCGCCCTGAAAAGGCTGCTTGGAGGGTGGTTGGCACTGGTGGCGTTCCAGGGGTTGCTGGCCGGTGAGATGGGCGGCAACCCGAGCCAGCTGGTTGGCGGCCAGGGTTGGGGTGCCGGGCAGGCCGGCTTCTTCGGCGTTATCGGCGGCGACGATGAGGGTGCGATCTTCCGCCAGACAGGCAAGAGAAGAGGGCAGCATGCCGGAAACGGGATTGAGTCGGCCGTTCAGCGACAGCTCGCCAATAAACTCGTAGTGGTCGGTGGTGATGTTACCCAGTTGCCCGCTGGCGATCAGGATGCCCAGCGCAATGGCCAGATCAAAACGCCCGCCGTCTTTTGGAAGATCCGCCGGGGCCAGGCTTACGGTGATGCGCCGCTGGGGAAAGTCGAAGCCGCTGTTGACCAGTGCGGAGCGGACCCGATCGCGGCTCTCGCGCACGGCGGTATCTCCCAAGCCGACGATGGTGAATGCCGGCAGGCCCGGTGCCAGATGGGTTTCTACCCGCACGGTGCGGGCTTCAATGCCTACCGGTGCCCGACTGTATAGCAGCGCATGCGTCACGATTCCTCACAAATTCAATGGTTTGTGAGGCAGTGTACGAGGGAAGGGCTTGCCTGCCTGTGCGAGGTTGGTGGCGGCAGACGTAGGAAATCGGATTGTCTGTAGGGGCGAGGGGCGTTACGACGATCAGGCTTGGTTAGTGACGAGTGACGAGAAGCGAAAACCTGGGGTGGGTTTGTTTTTCGTCACTCGCTTTTTGGCTGTGAGGGTTCGGTAGGCGCAAACGCTGATCAAGCGTCTGCTGACTTCTCCAGCTCGGCCACCTGTTTTTCCAGTGCTTCCAGCTTTTCACGGGTACGGAGTAGTACTTGTTGCTGGATATCGAACTCTTCCCGGGTGATCAGATCCAGGCGGCTGACGGTTTCCGCCAGTACGCTGCGCACGTTTCGCTCTACTTCGCTGCGCAGGCCGCCCAGGTCGGTGGGCAGGCGGCGGCTGATGTCGGCCATGAGGCGGTCGATAAAGGGCTGATCGGGCATGACAACGGCGTCCTTGTAATGATACGCGGATGGTAGCACGGTGTGCGGGGGCGAGGCACCGGCTGGCGCGGGCAGACATTCTGCACCAACTTGGATCCCGCCCCATTGTGGTGCGCTATAATGGCGCGCCGGGCCTGGATGATGAATCCAGACCGTGATGTAAATCCCTGAAAATGCATGATTTTCTAAAACTGGCATGGGTCGTGCACTAATTGGGTCAGAGCGTTCGCGCAAGCTGTGGATCGGGAACCATAACGGGGCTCGAAGAGAAACGGACGTCACCGGACGCGGTGAAAGCTGAGGAGAAAGAAATGAAACTGGTTACTGCCGTAATTAAGCCGTTCAAATTGGATGACGTGCGTGAAGCACTCTCCGAGATTGGCGTGCAGGGCATCACTGTTACCGAAGTGAAAGGCTTTGGACGCCAGAAAGGTCACACCGAGCTGTACCGGGGTGCCGAGTACGTGGTGGATTTCCTGCCCAAGGTAAAAATCGAAGTGGCCATCGCCGAGTCCAGCCTGGACCAAGTGATTGAAGCCATCGCGAAAGCCGCGAATACCGGCAAAATTGGTGACGGCAAGATCTTCGTTACCTCCCTTGAGCAAGCGATTCGTATCCGTACCGGTGAAACCGGCGAGGACGCGATTTAAGTTTTACCGTGTTTTGAATTGACCCATGCCAGGGCTTTAGGAAAACACGCTTCCATTTTCGGAGGGTTGCATTGTGGAAAACCAAATTTTTGAATTGAAATACGCGCTGGATACGTTTTATTTCCTGATCTGTGGCGCGTTGGTCATGTGGATGGCGGCAGGCTTTGCCATGCTGGAAGCTGGCCTGGTGCGTGCCAAGAACACCACCGAAATTCTCACCAAGAACGTGGCCTTGTTTGCCATTGCCAGCACCATGTACATGGTTTGCGGTTACGCGATCATGTATGACGGCGCCATCTTCCTGTCCGGGATTGTGGGTGACGGGGTTGCCGGTGCAGAAGAAGCGGCAACCTATGCGCCTTCTGCGGACTTCTTCTTCCAGGTTGTGTTTGTGGCAACCGCCATGTCCATCGTATCCGGTGCAGTGGCTGAGCGGATGAAGTTGTGGGCATTCCTGGTCTTTGCAGTGGTTATGACCGGCGTTATCTACCCGCTGGAAGGGTCCTGGACCTGGGGCGGCGCTGATGTGTTCGGCCTGTATAACCTGGGCGATCTGGGCTTCTCTGACTTTGCGGGTTCCGGCATCGTTCACATGGCGGGTGCTGCTGCTGCCCTGGCCGGTGTTCTGCTGCTGGGTGCACGTAAAGGCAAGTACGGCCCGAACGGTGAAGTACACGCTATTCCGGGTTCCAACCTGCCG
Organism: Alcanivorax sp. HI0044; assembly: GCF_001634945.1. NCBI lineage: Bacteria > Pseudomonadati > Pseudomonadota > Gammaproteobacteria > Oceanospirillales > Alcanivoracaceae > Alcanivorax > Alcanivorax sp. HI0044. The sequence continues at coordinate 2,208 of NZ_LWEZ01000992.1, read as the reverse complement.
CTGGCCGCACTGGGTACCTTCATCCTGTGGTTGGGCTGGTTCGGCTTTAACGGTGGCTCTGTGCTGGCAACCTCCAGTGTCGGTGACTCCAACGCGGTTGCGGTTGTGTTCATGAACACTAACGCTGCTGCTGCCGGTGGTGCCATTGCTGCGCTGATCGTTGGCCGCATCCTGTTTGGCAAAGCCGACCTGACCATGCTGCTTAACGGCGCCCTGGCTGGCCTGGTAGCGATCACCGCTGAGCCTTCTACGCCGACTGCCCTGCAGGCGACCCTGTTCGGTGCTCTGGGTGGTGTGCTGGTGGTATTCAGCATCCTGACTCTGGACAAGCTGAAGATCGATGATCCGGTAGGTGCGATCTCCGTACACGGTGTGGTTGGCTTCCTGGGCCTGATGCTGGTGCCGATCACCAACCCGCTGACCGATGACGGTGGCGCCAGCTTCTCTGGCCAGCTGATTGGTGCGCTGACTATCTTCATCTGGGTATTCGTAGCCAGCCTGGTAGTGTGGGGCATCCTGAAAGCGGTCATGGGCATCCGTGTCAGCGAAGAAGAAGAGTACGAAGGCATGGATATCGCAGACTGCGGTATGGAAGCCTACCCTGAGTTTGTGAAGGGGTAATAAGAGACGCAACAAGCAACACGCGTCACGCAACACGAAAAGCCCCGGCCAGTTGGCCGGGGCTTTTTTTGTGCGCAGGTTCCCGACCGGGACGAGCCAGTTCCGTAAGATGCCGCCCAACTAATAAAAACTTCGTAGGTGGTCGGGATGCGTAACGTGGTCGGGGTTCTGTTGCTGTTGGCGCTTTTAAGCGGTTGCGGGGGTGGCGGCGGTTCTGATGGCGGCGGCGGTGAGTCTGCTGCGAGCCCATTGGACAAAGCGCTCAGTAGCGGCAACAGCGCAGGCCTGGATGAGCAGACGTTGCTTGAACAGGCGCTGGAAGAAGTGGCCAGACTGGAAACCCTGCAGCAAGAGCTGGTCGCCGGGCTGGGGGTCAGCGGCCCGTTGCGATACCCGGTGTCCCGCAACAGTCATTTCATCAATGCCGGCTTTGGTAACGGCGCGGTGCTGCTGCGTGGCAGTGATTCGGGGCACTCTTTTGCCAGTGCGGTGGAGATTGCCGGGCAAAGAGCCGCCGGGATCGGGTTCGAGTTCTATCAGCCCCGAGCTGACGCCGCTGGCATGGACGCATTTGCGCGCAGCCTGCTGACGTGGCTGGGGGGAGGGGCGTCACCCGGACAGGTTTCCCTGGCAGGGATCAATGCCAGTGGCCTGAGTGAGTGGCTGTCGGTGCAATTGCCGAAAGCCGATCAGATTTCCTGCCCCACCGGGTTACCGGCCAGTTGTCTTGCGGGAAGTCAGGTGCTGTTGGTCAGTGACCGTCCTGCTGCAGGCGATGAGCAGGCCCTGCAGGCGTTACTGGTTGAGGCCCGTCAACAGGGCCTGGGGGTTGTCTATATTCATACCCGGGTGTGGAACAGTTCCCCGTTGGGTGAGGCGATGCTCGGCGAGTTGGGCATGGCACTGGGCAGTTACCCGGGGAACTACTTTGTGGAAGACACCCTGGATTGGTCTTCTGCGCAACAGATGCTTTCTGCCATTCAGGTGGATAACCCGATCAAGACCGCTCTGGAACATTTCTATCACCAGGACTTCCCGGTGAATTTTGATTATTGCGATAGCCTTGCCGATGGCAATTGCGATAACTATGCGGCCTTGAAAACGGCCTTGCTGGATGGTGCCAACCAGCTGCGCGGCATGCTCGGTAACCTGGATCGCCAAGGGCGCCCGTTGTTTGCCGAGCGCGGACATACCCTGTTAAAGCTGTTGGTGTTACTGGGTGATGTATGGCGTGAACAGATTGCTTATCCCATGAACAAAAACGTGGCTCCGGTAGGGGATTTCATGCGGGCACTCTATGCGGATTACAGCGTGCAATACTTGCGTGGAGTCCAGCCCGCCCAGCCGGATCTGGGTAGCTTCAGTGAGCCCATGGCGGCGGCGCCAGCTACCTCAACACAGCGCCCCAGCGTCACCGTTAAAGGCGACCATTTCACTGCGCTGGGGGCCTACGTGCTTCCGGGGCAGCGCGTCAGGATTACCCGCACCGACGATAACGACAGCGTAAGCACCGCCATTCGCATCAACACCCAGCGTACCGGTTCCACCCGGTTATGGAGCGAGTATTCCCGCCCGCGCTTTCTGGCC
>NZ_LWEZ01000991.1:0-621 GCF_001634945.1 Alcanivorax sp. HI0044 | reverse complement strand
TCAACCACAACGCTATTTCCCGGGTTGGCGCCCAGGGGCTTATGCAGCTGATGCCCGAAACTGCGGCCTACCTGAAAGTCAGCAACCCCTTTGACCCCCGCGCTAATATTACCGGCGGCACCCAGTTCATCGCCTACCTGAAAAACAAATTCTCCGATCTCGACCATATCCTGGCCGCCTACAATGCCGGTGAAGGCAATGTTCGCCGCTATGGCGGCATTCCGCCTTTCAAGGAGACCCAGGCTTACGTGAAGAAAGTGAAGCAACTGCGCCAGCGTTATGCACACCAGTTCGTGGCCGAACTTGGAGAGGAAGAAACGGTGTTTGCGTCACGGTAAGCCCTCCTGCCCCCTTCACTCAGGCCCGTCAACACCAGTGTTGGATTACGCCTTTCAGGCTAATGCAACCTACAAGACTCGGCGCTCCCAGGTTATCGGGTAGGTCTGATTAACCTGAAAGGCGTAATCAGACAACAAACCCAACGTTCATCAAATTTCCACACCCAGCCACTGCCCATCATAATCAAATCGAAACTGCTCGAGCTGATAGCTTGATGTCTGGCATTTACCGCTGCGCAGCGAAAACGTCAGCCCATGCCCCGGGCAACGCAATTGCTCATTC
>NZ_LWEZ01000990.1:0-267 GCF_001634945.1 Alcanivorax sp. HI0044 | reverse complement strand
GACGCCATCCAGATTCTCGGCACACTGCCGTTCTCAGCAGAGCAGGTAAACGCTGATTTTGTGGTGGCCGACGGCCACAAATGGATGCTCGGCCCGGAAGGGCTCGCCCTGTTCTATTGCCGCCGCGCGGTGCAGGATCAATTGATTCTGCGTCAGCATGGTTGGGCATATGGTGGCCGATCCGGGCAATTACACCCGCAAGGACTGGCAGCCCGCCACTACCGCCAAACGCTTCGAATGCGGGAGCCCAAACATGCTCGGTGCCCA
>NZ_LWEZ01000989.1:0-720 GCF_001634945.1 Alcanivorax sp. HI0044 | reverse complement strand
GCTGGCCTTCGGCCGCTTCAGGAAACTGTTCAAACAGGGCAACGGAAATAATCTGCCCGAGCTGGGCATCACCGAGGAACTCCAGCCGCTCATAGTTACGGTAGCGGCTGACACTGCGATGGGTCAGTGCCAACTCAAGCAGGGATATATCCTGAAACTGATAGCCCAGGCGGGCCATCAGTCGGTTAAGGTCTCCATTCACTGGCGAACGTCTTTCTTGAACTCGTCTTTGAAGGTCATCACGATGCTCACGTTGTAAAACATCGGTTCGCGCACTTCATAGTCCGCGGAAACGGTCAGTACCCCGCCTTCCTTGACAATCGCCAGGTCATCCACGCGAATCACATTGACCTGGTTGATGGTAAACCGCTTGCCGATGCCTTCGCGAATTTCCCGCGGGGACATCAGTGCCGTTTTGCCATCTTGCAACTGTGATCGGATGGTTGTCGCAATCGTGTTGTGTTCCATATAGGCCGGAACCATGCGAAATGCAGCCGTCCCCAGGATAGCCACCACAATCAGCACAACCGCCCAGCTGATCAGTGACATCCCACGTTGCCGTGAGGGCGTTGTTGTCATCATTTTAGTTTGCCTCCACCTTATCAATAGCGCCATTACGAGAAAAACTGGGCAGAGAGAAAACCGGTTTCCAGTGCATCCAGATCAGGAACGCTTCCCCCACGACCAGCCCCTCAGGGACTATACCCCAGAATCGGCTGT
>NZ_LWEZ01000988.1:0-333 GCF_001634945.1 Alcanivorax sp. HI0044 | reverse complement strand
AGCAAGTTACGACTACCGATTTTAGTCAGGGAATTGTCCTGAATGGTACCGCGATGAATGGTGACCGATTCACGGATGACATTGTCGTCGCCAATTTCCAGACGAGTCGGTTCCCCGTTGTACTTCTTGTCCTGGCAGTCCTCGCCGACGGACGCGAACTGGAAGATGTGGTTATTGCGACCAATGGTGGTCGGCCCTTTGATGACAACATGGGACGCCACTACGGTGCCCGCACCGATTTTCACGTCGGGGCCAATAATGGAGTACGGACCCACCTGCACATCCTCTGCAAGCTCCGCGGCCGGATCAATAAGGGCGGTCGGATGAATCATG
>NZ_LWEZ01000987.1:0-714 GCF_001634945.1 Alcanivorax sp. HI0044 | reverse complement strand
GCTGGCATGCAGGCAATCTTCGTCGCCCGGGCGCGAGGTCCGCTGCACTTCCAGATAGAAGCGGTCGCCATATACAGAGGCAAGCCAGCTCGCATACTGTTGTGCCTGCTCATACTTTTCAGCCAGCAGCAGTTGCCCCACTTCACCCTGGGAGGCAGCAGAAAGCACAATCAGCCCTTCGTTCAGCTCTGCTACCCATTCCGGCTTCACCAGCGCTCGGCCCCGGTCCTGGTTAGTTTGCCAGGCGCGACTGATAAGCAAGGTCAGGTTCTGGTAGCCCACTTCGTTGAGCACCAGAAACGACAGGCAAGCGGGCTCCTCTATGTGGGTGCCCTGCACCCACAGGTCGGCGCCCATCAGCGGCTTGATCCCCGCATTCATGGCATTCTGATAAAACTTGATCAGCGCAAACAGGTTCGAATCGTCGGTGACCGCCACCGCCGGGATCCGGTCATTCACGCAGGTCTTGATCAGTTCCTTGACCCGCACAACGCCATCGACCAACGAATAGTCAGTATGCAAGCGCAGGTGGACAAAACGGGGATCGCTCAAAACAGGTTCCCTTGTGCAATTGCGGTGGCGACCGGGCCAAAGGAGCGGCGATGCTCGGCCAGGGCGCCATGTTGTTCCAGGGCCGCCATGTGTACCGCTGTCGGGTAGCCTTTGTGGCGGTCGAAGCCATATTGGGGGTAGCGTTCGTGGAGCGCATGCATT
>NZ_LWEZ01000986.1:0-459 GCF_001634945.1 Alcanivorax sp. HI0044 | reverse complement strand
CCCTTGAGAGCTTCCGCCAGAACTTCGGCGGCAATCATGCCGGACTTCATGGCCGTGTGAGTGCCCTTGATCTTGGCAAAGTTCAGCGTGCCAGCATTACAGCCCACCAGCAGGCCGCCGGGGAAGGTCATCTTGGGCAGGGACTGCAGGCCACCCTTGGAGATGGCGCGGGCGCCATAGGAGACACGCTTGCCGCCTTCCAGATGCTTTTTAATTTCCGGGTTGGTCTTCCAGCGCTGCATCTCGTCGAACGGTGAGACGTGCGGGTTGGAGTAGGCCAGATCGGTGATCAGGCCCAGGGCCACCTGGTTGTTTTCGATGTGGTACAGGAAAGCACCACCCGGGGAGCCGGATTCAGTCAGCGGCCAGCCAGCGGTGTGAACGACCAGCCCTTCCTGGTGCTTGGCCGGGTCAATGTCCCACAACTCTTTGATGCCGATGCCGTAATGTTGCGGATCG
>NZ_LWEZ01000985.1:0-343 GCF_001634945.1 Alcanivorax sp. HI0044 | reverse complement strand
CCAGGGGTGACACTTGCACAGTCGCTTCGCCGCCAGTGCGCTGCCGCGCAGGCTGCCATGGGCAACTACCGCCTGCCGGGCGTATTCCGAGCAGGTGGGGTAGAAGCGGCATTGATTGCCTATCCAGGGGCTCAGCACCTTCTGGTACAGCCAGATGGCGCCAAGCAGAAGCGATTTCACGTGACCCGTTCTGCCTGTCGCAAGTTGTAAAAAATGCATGATATAGCCATCGCGTGGGGAGATACCAGTGCTGTTCCATGGTCCTAACAGCCACCGTGATAAGAAAGTGTTGCGATTTCATGATGATGCAACGCTAAAGCAGCCTCAGGGCAACAAGGAGAGA
>NZ_LWEZ01000984.1:0-591 GCF_001634945.1 Alcanivorax sp. HI0044 | reverse complement strand
AAAAACTTCTTTAATAACTTAAAAAGAATGGCTGACACTTTGACTCAAAGTGGAGATGCCGATTCAGAACAAAGAGAAATGAAACGCTGCGCGATGCTACTTGTAGAGCGATTGCCCAAATAGGGCGCTGTTGCAAGAAGGTGAGAAGCAAACCTGGGGTCAGGTCTTGTCCCGTGCGTCAAGGTACGACGTGAAGTTCAGCTCAAGCTGACATTAAAGCTTCAGTTGAAGCGGTATTTTTCTCTGACAGGGATGTTGGAGATGAATGATGGCAAGACCGCTGAGGCTTGAGTTTGCCGGTGCGCTTTATCATGTGACGGCGAGAGGGAATCGCCGGGAAATGATCTACGAGGAACAGGGGGACAGGTCCGCCTTCCTGGAGAAGCTCTCAACGGTATGCTGTGAAGCAAACTGGCTGTGCCATGCCTACTGTTTGATGGGTAATCACTACCACCTCCTGCTGGAAACCCCGGAGGGCAATCTGGGCAGGGGGATGCGCCAGCTTAACGGCTGCTATTCACAGTATTTCAATCGCAAACATGGCCGTTGTGGCCACGTTTTCCAGGGGCGATATTCGGCTGTTCTCGTGGA
>NZ_LWEZ01000983.1:0-10700 GCF_001634945.1 Alcanivorax sp. HI0044 | reverse complement strand
CCATCCCACCCCCCACACTGTGTCCCAACAAAACAACCGTAGACAGGCCAAGCGCATCACAAAGCGCCACCACCAACGCCGCTTCGTCCTCAACAAAAGACACCGGCAATCGATCCGTACGTCTGGGCGACCGGCCAAAGCCCGGACGATCATACGCAATGACGGTGCGTCCGGTGGCCACATTAAGCTCCTGGGGAAAATCCCGCCACAGCGCCACACAGCCCAGCGAATCATGCAGCAAGAGCAGCGGCGCTTTGTCCTCAGCGCCGGGCCAGACTTTGGTATAGATGGAACCGAAGCTGGCCAGCGGCAACAACATCTCGCCCCCCTTGTGCAAGAACGGTGCCGGTGCTGTCATTTATACCCCCTGTTGCGCTATTGAATGTACCCCAGTAATTGTTGCCCTGCCCCTCTTTCCGTTCCATTCCCACACAGGCAAACTGATAGTCCGTTCAGGCCATCACTGCATTATCCCAAGTCTATGAAGAGCATTGGCATTGTTGTCACCCCAGGCTGCTGGGCCATGAGTTTGTTCGCGGTGACCGACTTCTTTCGGATTGTGGCTCTGCTGGAAAAACAGGCCGGGCTGCAACCGGGCTACCGGGTTCGCCTGCTGGCAAACGCACCAGGCAAACGGCTGCACGCAGCAGGTAGTCATGCCATTCATACGGATGCCTGTCTGGAAAAAGCAGCTCCATCGGACTGGCTGGTTTTTCCAGCCATAGAAGGTCCCGCACTGGGGAAAACTCTCGCACCCTCGCAAGAGGCATCGGCCTACCTTGCCCGGCACTGTGAGACACAACGTGCCGTACTTTCCCTATCCACCGGCATTGTCCCACTGGCAGCCACGGGACTCGTCAACGGCTTGCGTATCAACACCCACTGGGCGTTTCTCCCCACGCTTCAGCAGCGCTACACGGAATGCCACTTTCGGGCCAGAGAGAGCTACCTTCAGGATCGTTGGCTATACAGCACCAGTTCGTTGCATGGCAGTTTCGATGCCCTGTTGGCACTGCTGGCCAATGACCGTGGAGACCACTTTGCCCAGCTCTGCGCCGCGCACCTCCTGGTCTCAAGCCCAATCCAGATGCGCCCGGTTCTGCCCGGCACCCGACGCCACGATGATGCGGCCATCCTTGCCGTGCAGGAGTGGCTTGAAAGCAACCCGCAGGCGTCGTTGTCACTGGAGCAGCTCGCCTCCCGGTTCGGGTTCAGCGAGCGGAACCTGAAGCGACGCTTTACCCTTGCTACCGGACTTGCGCCTCACCTGTACCTTCAGAAAGTCAGAATAGATCGTGCCAAGAAGCTGTTGATCAGTGGGGCACTGTCTGTGCAGCAGATTGCCCACCAGGTGGGATACGAGAATGTCAGCTATTTTATTCGGTTGTTTCAGCGCGAAGCGGGCGACACTCCTGCCCAGTGGCGCAAGACTAACGGCGCATACTGAGCTGGCGGTAAAGATTATCCATTACCCGGGCTGCAAGGCGTTTGGCCCGGTCGGTGTTGGGCCCGGCAAAACGTCCGTCAAGATTGGCCATAAAATGGCCGAGCCAGCGCTCATGATGCACACCGGTGAGCGGAATCTTGTCATCCAGCGCCCGATGCTTTTCCATCATATGGCGCTGATAGTCCTGCTCGCCCAACAGCATTTTGTACCAATACTGGCAGATGATCGGCAGGTGCTGTTGCAGATCAATCCCCGCCACCTGCAGAAACACCGGCGCCATCACCGGATCCTTCAGCAGGCGCTGATAAAACCCGTGCACCATGGCGTCAATATTTTCCCGGCAATCCAGATCAGGCAGGTCACTATCCCTGGCGAGTGATTCACCCGGGCGAAAAATCCCAACCGCCGTCATTCCACTCTCCGCGTGCTTGCGTGAAGCGTGTTGCCTGTAGCGTCTCTCGTTACCACTCAATACGCCCGATGAGGATGTCCTTGAACATGACAAAGTCACCGGCAAGGCTGTACCAAGGGTGCTTGAAAGTAGCCGGGCGGTTTTTTTCAAAAACATAATGCCCCACCCAGGCGAAGCCATAGCCCACCACCGGTAACAGCAGCAGCCCCCAAAGGTTGCCGGTCATGAACACGCCGGCCAGAACGCCGAACAGACCCAGGGTGCCGAAGAAGTGCAGCCGGCGACAGGTGGGGTTGCCATGCTCCTGGAGGTAATAGGGGTAAAACTCCGCGAAGCTCTGGAAATCAGATTGCTTGATGGTCTCCATGGGACCTCCTGTTAGGTGCTCTTGTTCTGATTGTTGATGATGTCATAGCTGTGGGCTGCCATCATTGTAGGCAGCGGCTGATGGGTAAACATTACGTCCCATTGTAACCCAGTCGCTACGTTTCAACGGGCCATTTTATTGTGATTTGACGCCAATCGGATGGCACAGGCAGCCATTGCAGTCCCCCCTTGATCATGGACAATGGCGTGCTTTCACAATAAATACGGTGTCGACCTTTATTATCGGCGCCCTGCACTCCCCATTTTTTTGCGAGACATTTATGGCTCTTCGCCCGCGTGTACGCCGCCTGATCAGCAAGCACGGCAACCCTATTCCCCGCAGCCTCGACGAGCTGATTCAGCACGGCGATGAAGCCCCGCTGGACAAGACCGGCATGGGTTCTGAACAAGTTGAATCCATTTGGCGGGCCACACGCAAGCTCTATCGCAGCGGCATGAGCCCGGCGATCAGCCTGTGCCTGCGCCGCCACGGCGAGATCATGCTGAACCGCAGCATCGGCTATGCCGACCCGGCAACCCAGCGCATCATGACGCCGGACACCCCAGTGTGCCTGTTCTCCGCCTCCAAGGTGGTCAGCGCCATGCTGGTACATCATCTGGTGGAACAGGGTCAGCTTGATCTGGACGACCCGGTGACCCGCTACCTGCCCGCTTACGGACAAAACGGCAAGGGCCGCACTACCCTGCGCCACCTGCTTACCCATCAGGCCGGGATTCCCCGCCCCCAGGAACCGGTAGAAGCCGACATTCTCTATCGGCCCCAGGAAATTATCGACATCCTCTGCGCCGCCAAGCCCAGCGGATTCAATACCCAGGCCTACCACGCGATAACCGCCGGCTTCATTCTTGGCGCCGTGGTGGAAGCCATAACCGGGGAATCCCTGAACGCCACCCTCGACCGGGTCATTCGCCAGCCCATGGGGATGAAGTATTTCACTTTTGGCCAGACCGGCGCAGAACGGGCCGTGGATGTGTCCACAGGGCTGCCCTTAAAACTGGTAGACCTGTTTCTCAGCTATGCAGTGGGCGGCAGTATCGATCAAGTGGTGGAAGTCACTAACGACGAGCGTTTCCAGCAAACTATCGTACCGGCAGGCAACCTGTATGCCACCGCAGAAGAAGCCAGCCGTTTTTTCCAGATGCTGCTTAACGGCGGCCGCCATGGCGACCAGCAGATCTTCCAGCCAGACACCGTGGCCCGCGCCCTGGAGCCAGCCTACCATCGCCCCCGCTTCGACCGGACGCTGATGCTGCCACTGAACTTCTCCAACGGCTTTATGCTCGGCAACCGGGGCATGGGCATGTTCGGCCCCGGCGCCCCAAAATCCTTTGGGCATTTGGGCTTTATCAGCATTTACTGCTGGGCGGATCCGCAGCGAGATCTGAGCGGCGCCCTGCTGACCACCGGCAAGGGCGTAATCGGCCCCCACCTGCCGGCCCTGTTTGGCTTACAGCACACCATTAATCGGCATACCAAGTTACGCTGAACACCTGATGCCTGATGCCTGATGCCTGATGCCTGATGCCTGATGCCTGATGCCTGATGCCTGATGCCAATAATGATCGCAGTACGGCAACAAGCATCAACTACCCCATCGTTGTTGGTTTTCCTTGCATCATGCGTCCGGCGTCAAGCACCTAGCGTGTTTTCCGGCACCGGCATGCCCCGCTGACACTGGGTGCAGGTCACCACCATATCCAGGTGCTGCCGGCGGCCCTCCTCACTCACCGCCCAGGGGCGGTTAATAAAGGGCGGCTGGTGACGAACGTGCTGGCGGTGGCCGCAAGACAGTAACATGACCCAATCCCCCACCTCATCCTGTTCAAACCCGTTGACCGTTACCTGAAAAGACATGCTTGCCTCCTCTGTCAGTCATTCCTGTTATACCAACATGTAGCCAAAAAAAATGCCCGCATCAGCGGGCATTTTTTAAAGATCAGCAACGCCAGATCAAGCCAATTGAAGGCGCTTGCGTTCCGCTGACAGGGCAATAAACAGGCTGACGCACATCAACAACAGCACGATGGTAAACGGCAACCCGGTTGTGACAGCCCCTGATTGCAGGGCCTTCAGGGCTTCCTTGCCACCGCCATACAGCAGCACACCCGCAATCAGGCCTTCCATAACCGCCCAGAAAATACGCTGGGGCACCGGTGCATCCACCTTGCCACCCGCCGTAATGGAGTCGATCACCAGAGAGCCGGAGTCCGACGAGGTCACGAAGAAGATCAGTACCAGTGCAATCGCCATAAAGGAAATGATGCCGGTCCACGGCAGATGCGCCAGCATCTGGAACATGGCCAGCGATGCATCACTCACCCCGTTGGCCAGTTCACCCACGCCGTTGATGGATTGCTCCAGCCCTGTGCCACCAAAAGTGCTCATCCAGATAATGGTAATCACCGTGGGCACCAGCAGTACCGCCACAATGAATTCACGCACGGTACGCCCCTTGGAAATGCGGGCAATGAACATCCCCACAAACGGCGACCAGGAAATCCACCAGGCCCAATAGAACACGGTCCAGCCATGCATCCACTCACTGTCTTCACGGCCAAACCAGGTACTCAGCGGAATGATATTACTGATGTAGTCCACCGCAGTGGTACCAAAGCCGGTGATGATTAGCATGGTAGGCCCGGCGATAATAACGAACAGCAGCAAAAAGACGGCCAGGCTCATATTGATGTTACTCAACACCTTCACGCCACCATCCAGACCACGCACCACCGAGAGCACCGCGACAGCGGTAACACCGACAATAATGCCAACCTGCACATTGATCGCATTGGGCGTATCAAACAGGAAATGCAGGCCGCCGGCAGCTTGCTGAGCGCCCAGACCCAGCGACGTCGCCAGACCGAAGATGGTAGCCAGCACCGCCAGAATATCTATGATGTGACCCGGCCAGCCCCAGCACCGTTCACCCAGCAGCGGGTAGAACGCAGAGCGGATCGTCAGGGGCATGCCCTTGTTATAGGTGAAGAAGGCCAACGACAACGCCACCACGGCGTAAATCGCCCAGGGGTGCAGCCCCCAGTGATACATGGTCGCCCCCATGGCCGTATGCCGCGCCGCTTCCGAGCCGGCTTCCACCGCCAGCGGCGTGCCGTACCACTGGCCATTCAGATAGGCCACCGGCTCGGCCACACTCCAGAACATGAGACCAATCCCCATGCCCGCCGCAAACAGCATGGCGAACCAGGAAAGCGTGGAGAATTCCGGTTTGGCGCTCTGTCCACCCAGGCGAATTTTACCCAGCGGCAGCACCGCCAACAGCAGGCAGAACAGTACAAAGAAATTGCCACTGACCATAAACAGCCAGTCGAAGTGTTCAATGGCCCAGCCCTTGGAGCCATTCAGCCAGGCGTTGGCCTGTTCCGGGAGGATCAGCGTGCCAATCACAAAGGTAAGAATCAGTACTGCACTGATAAAGAAGACAGGATTGTGCATGTCCATTCCCATGAACTGCACATTGTCCTGGCCGACGTCATAGTCGGTCTCGTAATTAATTTTCATTTAAGCTCCGTATTCCGTCTTGCTTTGAGGGGCAGTGTTTCTGCCTTTCAGCCAGTCGGTCCGGACGATGCGAGGAAACCGGGTTGGGTTCCTCTATAGCTTCACAGCCAGACATCACCTGAACGCGAAGCGACCCTTTTGGTCGCAGCCTTGATCAGATCGTCAATGATACGAATCCACTGCAATCCCTTGGACAAGGGAGCCGTACGGGGCCCCAGTAGCGTTTGGCGTCGCCAATAACGATGCTTTCATCAGTCTCTCCCTTCTTTGTCGTCTTTAAACAGACTAAATAGTGGTCGACCAATGTCAAATACCTCTCTGTGGCTATGCACCAGCACGCACAAAGCTCGGGTCATCAGAGAACAAGACATCAGTCAGGGGTTGGCCGGGGAAAATCCAGCCGGGGCATGGGCGCAGTCAGCCCAGAGAGGAGGTGTTACACGTAGGTGGTTTCAGTAATCTCGACACCGGGTCGTCGTTCCTTTCGCCACAAAAGAGCACGCATGGTAGCACATCGTGACGATGCCTGCCTTTGCCCCGCGCATCCCTGCAGGCACCAGCGGCAGAAATGCCCATAAAAAACGGAGCCGAGGGCTCCGTTTTTTATTACGCCTGAGGTAATCAGGACATGTTGGACAGGATCGCGCCTTTCACCGCATCCAGATCCGCATCGATGGTGACCATGCGGCTGTCCTGGCACTGGGCAATGGCGGTATCCGGGTCTTTCAGGCCGTTACCGGTCAGGGTGCAGACAATGGTAGAGCCTTCCGGAATCTTGCCGGCCTTGATGTCACGCATGGCGCCACCGATGGAGGCCGCAGAGGCGGGCTCACAGAAAATCCCTTCTTTCTCAGCCAACAATTTCTGCGCCGTCAGGATTTCATGATCGCTAAGCTGGTCGAACCAGCCTTTGGATTCTTCCTGCAGTTGCCACGCCTTGTCCCAGGACTGCGGGTTACCGATACGAATAGCCGTTGCCACGGTTTCCGGATCGCTCACTCGCTCGCCACGCATGAACGGCGCCGCGCCTTCAGCCTGGTAGCCCACCATTTTCGGGGCCGCGTTGACGATGCCAGACTTGTGGTATTCGCTGTAACCCATCCAGTGCGCGGTGATATTACCGGCATTGCCCACGGGCAGGCAGTGATAATCCGGGGCGCGGCCCAGCTCTTCAACGATTTCGAAGGCAGCAGACTTCTGCCCCTGCAAACGGTACGGGTTAACCGAGTTCACGATGGTCACTGGCGCCTTCTCGGCCACCTGTTTCACCAGTTCCATGCCCTGGTCGAAGTTGCCACGGATCTGCATGATCACCGCACCGTACATCATTGCCTGGGCCAGTTTACCCATGGCAATTTTGCCTTCCGGAATCAGTACAAACGCGGTGATGCCCGCACGAGCGGCATAGGCAGCAGCGGCCGCAGACGTGTTACCGGTGGAGGCACAGATGATGGCATTGCTGCCCTCTTCTACGGCCTTGGTCACCGCCATGGTCATGCCCCGGTCCTTGAACGAGCCGGTGGGATTCAGGCCTTCGTATTTGACGTAGATATCCACGTCCTTGCCCAACAGCTTGGGGATATTCTTCAAGCGAATCAGCGGGGTATTCCCCTCGCCCAGGCTGATGATCGGCGTGTCATCATTCACCGGCAGGTGGTCACGGTAACGGTTGATCAGGCCGGTGTAACGGTCACGAAAAGGCATGGTTTTGGTCTCTGCTGCTAGTGTAAAGCCTCTAAGCCAGGCTCTGCGGTTCTTGAATGTGGTCACTTTAAACGGCGCGCCAGAAGCCAGATGCATGAAGCCGGACGCTCAAACAGCGACGTCCGGCATCGGGCGTCAAGCGTCCAGCGTCTCTACCCTGATACGCATTATATCGCTATCTACGGCCTCAAGGGCACCGATCTTGGCAAGTGCGGCGCTCATGTCACCTTCGCGCACCACGTGGGTCATCATCACGATGGGCACCAGGCCCTGGTCCACTTCACGCTGTACCAGTGCATCAATGCTGACATTGTTATCACTGAGGATGCGGGTCACGTCGGCCAGCACGCCGGTCTTGTCCTGCACATGCAGGCGCAGGTAGAAGCTGCAGGACACGTCATCGATGGTCAGAATCGGCTCATCGGACATCTGGTCGGTGTGGAAGCCCAGATACGGTACCCGCTCGTCATGGTCCACGGTCAGTGCGCGGCCCAGCTCAATGATGTCAGCCACGACAGCGGAAGCCGTCGGCTCGGCACCGGCGCCGGCGCCGTAGAACATGGTGGGACCCACCGCGTCGCCATCGATCATGATGGCGTTCATCACGCCATTGACGGCAGACAGCATGGTTTCCTTGGGAATCAGGGTCGGGTGCACACGCAGTTCGATGCCGTTGCCGGTGTCCTTGGCGATCCCCAGGTGTTTGATGCGGTATCCGAAATGCGCGGCGCTGGCCACGTCTTCGGTGGTAATCCGGCTGATCCCCTCGGTGTAGACCTTGGAAAACTGCAGTGGAATACCGAACGCAATGGAGGCCAGAATGGTCAGCTTGTGGGCGGCATCAATACCTTCCACGTCGAAGGTGGGGTCCGCTTCCGCGTAACCCAGCGCTTGCGCTTCTGCCAACACGTCATCAAAGGCCCGGCCACCCTCTTCCATTTCGGTGAGGATGAAGTTGCCGGTGCCATTGATAATGCCCGCCAGCCAGTTCACATGGTTCGCGGCCAGACCTTCACCCAGGGACTTGAGGATGGGAATCCCGCCAGCCACAGAGGCTTCGAACGCCACGTCCACGCCATTATCCTGGGCGGCCTGGAAGATTTCGTTGCCGTGCTCGGCGATCAACGCCTTGTTGGCGGTGACCACGTGCTTGCCGTTCTTGATGGCGGTAAGTACCAGCTCACGTGCGGTATCAATGCCGCCAATCAGCTCTACCAGAATATCGATATCCGGGTCTGTCGCCACCGCAAAAATATCGCGGGAAAGACGAATATCACTGGTATCACAGGCCGCGTTGTCGCGGCGGGCACCGATATGGGTAATTTCAATCGGACAGCCCACGCGGCGAGCAATATCCCGCGCGTTACGCTTCAGTACATTCACGGTGCCAGAACCCACCGTGCCCAGACCAGCAATACCCACCTTCACCGACTTCACGTGATTTCCTCTCTTTATGCAGGGGCGCACAAGGCGCAGCCTGTTAGCCCAGCAGCCCATCCTGACGGAACATCTTCTTGATGCCGCGCATGGCCTGCCGGGTACGTTGTTCGTTCTCGATCAGCGCAAAACGCACATGATCGTCACCATAGTCGCCAAAACCAATGCCCGGCGACACTGCTACACCCGCTTCGGTGAGCAGCTTCTTGGAAAACTCCAGCGAGCCCATGGCTCGATAGGGTTCGGGGATTTCAGCCCAGACGAACATGGTGGCACGGGGTTTTTCCACCGGCCAGCCAATGTCGCCCAGCCCTTCCACCAGCACATCCCGGCGCTGGCGATACATTTCGCAGATTTCGGCAACGCAACTCTGGTCCCCTTCCAGCGCGGCAATGGCCGCCACCTGAATCGGGGTAAAGGTGCCGTAATCCATATACGACTTGATCCGTGCCAAGGCGTGGATCAGCTCTTTATTGCCGCAGCAGAAGCCCACCCGCCACCCAGGCATGTTGTAGCTCTTTGACAGGGAAAAGAACTCCACCGCCACATCCTTGGCGCCTTCCACCTGCAGAATGGAGGGGGCCTTGTAGCCATCGAACACGATGTCTGCGTAGGCGATATCGTGCACCACCCAGATCTGGTGCTCTCGGGCAATGGCCACCACTTTCTCGAAGAAATCCAGCTCCACGCACTGGGCCGTGGGGTTACCGGGGAAATTCAGCACCAGCATTTTCGGCTTGGGCCAGGATTCCTTGATCGCCCGCTCCAGCTCCACAAAGAAATCCACCCCTTTCACCATGGGCACATGGCGGATATCCGCGTTGGAAATCACGAACCCGTAGGGGTGAATCGGATAGCTGGGGTTCGGCACCAGCACGGTGTCCCCGGGGCCCATGGTGGCCAGTGCCAGATGCGCCAGGCCTTCCTTGGAACCAATGGTGACAATGGCCTCGGATTCCGGATCCAGGTCCACGTCATAACGGCGCTGATACCAGTCCGTCATGGCCTTGCGCAAACGCGGAATCCCCCGGGACTGCGAGTAGCGGTGGGTATCGCCCCGCTGGGCGGTTTCTGTCAGCTTATCGACAATATGTTTTGGCGTGGGCTGATCCGGATTGCCCATGCTGAAATCGATAATATCCTCACCCCGTGCTCGCGCTGCCGCCTTCATCTCTCCAACAATATTGAAGACATAGGGCGGCAAACGACGGATTCGCTGGAAATCGGTTTCCACGACAGCACCTTGGGTGGGAGTAAAAGAAGGCCGACACATTAACGGCGCAACCCCGCGTCGTCAATGTGTCGGCACCGTCTTTACGGCAGCAAAGCACCGTAATACGGGGGATACAGGCGAATCAGTCCAGTCGCTTGAGCATATCTTCCGGGGTCAGATAGCCGCCCAGCTGCTTGCCTTCGGTGGTGTAGATCGCCGGTGTACCGCGAACCCCGAATGTGAGGCCCAGCTCATATTGCTCATCAACCGGCTTGGCACACTCGCCCAGCTCTGCCTTGTTGATCGTGTCATTGAGTTTGGCATCCGACAGCGCCTGCTGGCGGTCTTGCGCACACCAGATATGACGCATGGACGCTGCCGCCTTGGTGGTCGGGCCTCCGCGGGGGAAAGCCAGGTAGTGGACCGTCACGCCGGACGCCATGTATTCGTCGATATGGCGATGCAGCTTGCGGCAATACCCGCAGGTAATGTCGGTAAAGACAAACACTTCGGCTTTTTCGTCTTCAGCAGCGTAAGTGATCATGTCGTCCTTGTTCAGCGTCTTGATGCCTTCAGCGCG
>NZ_LWEZ01000982.1:0-275 GCF_001634945.1 Alcanivorax sp. HI0044 | reverse complement strand
CAAACCGGTTACAAGTCTATCGATGCCATGGTGCCAATCGGCCGTGGTCAGCGTGAGCTGATCATTGGTGACCGCCAGATCGGTAAGACTGCCGTTGCCGTTGATGCGATCATCAACCAGAAAGACTCCGGCATTAAGTGTGTCTACGTTGCCATCGGCCAGAAGCAGTCCACCATTGCCAACGTGGTGCGCAAACTGGAAGAGCACGGTGCGATGGAAAACACCATCATCGTTGCCGCTTCCGCTTCTGATCCGGCTTCCATGCAGTTCCTGGC
>NZ_LWEZ01000981.1:0-269 GCF_001634945.1 Alcanivorax sp. HI0044 | reverse complement strand
TGTATGGGTAACCGCCTGGCCGAACTGCAATTGCGCATTTTGTGGGAAGAACTGCTCAAGCGCTTCGAAAATATCGAAGTGGTTGGCGAGCCGGAGCGTGTACAGTCCAACTTCGTGCGCGGTTATTCGAAGTTGATGGTCAAACTGACGGCAAAAAATTAATGAAAAGTTTGACCGGGCTGGCGACTGAAGAATTCGACTATATCGTTGTGGGCGCTGGCTCGGCAGGGTGCGCGGTAGCCAATCGTTTGTCCGAGAGTGGCCTCTAT
>NZ_LWEZ01000980.1:0-321 GCF_001634945.1 Alcanivorax sp. HI0044 | reverse complement strand
TTCCGGGGCCAGCCGTTGATCCTGGATGTGTCTGCAGGGCGGTCTTCGGTGAGTGTGGCTGGCGGCTATCTACAGGTGCGAGTTGCCGAGCCTGACAGCGAGGCTGCCGTGCAGCAGGCGGTGGAGCGCTGGCTTCGCCAACAGGCACGCCCGTTGTTTGAGGACAGCATTGAGCGGCAGTTCGGCTGGTTTGCCGGGCAAGGTTATACGCGCCCGGTATTACGGGTAAAAAAAATGCGTACCCGTTGGGGCTCACTGTCGGCAAAAGGGTACATCAACCTGAACATGGCCCTGCTGCACTACCCGCCAGCGGCACTGGAT
>NZ_LWEZ01000979.1:0-590 GCF_001634945.1 Alcanivorax sp. HI0044 | reverse complement strand
CACGATCCGTTTGCCTACACGCTGCGCTACTCCATTGGTCTGAGTACCCCCAATGATGAAAACTGCGGGTTGACGGTGAATGAGGAGGATTACATCTGGCGCGATGGCGACAGCATTATCTTCGATGAAACCTATATTCATTCTGCGTGGAATCGCACGGACACTCCGCGCATCATCCTGATGACTGACGTGGATCGCCCCCTGAAGAGTAAATGGGTGCAGAAGGCGTACTGGTTCTTCGGCTGGTTTTTTAATCGCTTGTTCATGATTGACAACGTGGACAGTAGTCACACTGGCATTGGTAACAAGCTGGGCAAGGGCGTTCTCGCGTATAAAGCGTTCCTTAAATCGGTGAAGAGGAAGAATAAGCGGTTCTATGTAACAGCCAAGTGGGCGGTGGTTCTGGCAGTGCTGGGCAGCATCGGTTACTCATTGCTGTGAATGCTATTCATTTTTCAAAGAACGATTAACGGTAGCAGCGCGGCGAAGATCTGCCGTGCTGTGATTGGCAGCCGCTGAATTGCCGTGACAATATTGGTGTGGGGAGATAATAAGTAAAGCTGCAGACAAAATAAGAATCGAAACAGGAA
>NZ_LWEZ01000978.1:0-535 GCF_001634945.1 Alcanivorax sp. HI0044 | reverse complement strand
GCGAAATGCGCTTCGGCCTCTTCTTCTGTTACCAGGGTTTCACCGATCGCCGTTTGCGCCTCGGTTTCAAAAGCGCCGGCAGGCTGATTCACCTCTACATCCTTGCCAACAAAGCTATCAAGCGTTTGCTGACTAATGGTGATGCCGTTGTCAGGATTACCGTCGTCATCCAGGGTCTGAAGCAACCGCAGTACATTGGTTACCACATCCGCATCGTTACCTTCGGCCATATCCGCCGGCGTGACACGCCCGGTTGCCGTTACGGCTGGCAGTTCGGTATCGCCAATGCTAAAGATGACGGTATCACCCTCAACATAATTGTATTCCCCCAGAGCCGTGGTCGTTCCGCTCTTGTTCCCTGGGGACGTCTGATAGCTGATACCCGCGACCGCGCTATCGGTGAATACCCCTGTCTCCGTCTTTGCGGAAGGCTCTGGCGCCTTACCACCACCGGACGAGGAGCCCCCGCCCCCACAGGCAGTGAGCATTACCGCCAGCGCCAATGATCCATACTTGAATGTTTTCATGTTCCCTC
>NZ_LWEZ01000977.1:0-371 GCF_001634945.1 Alcanivorax sp. HI0044 | reverse complement strand
GCAAAGGCCGCTGGCAGTGGTAATTGTCGGGGGGCTAGTGTCGGCGACGGGGTTAACGTTGCTGGTACTGCCAAGTCTTTATGCGTTTTTCTCGAGCAAAAAAGCTGTCGAGTTACAACGATAATCTAATCTTCCCCCGGCGGTTATCAGCCGGGGGGTTTAGGAGGAAAAAATGCTTTACTCTACATTGTGCAATCAAGGTGACTGGGCTTTTCGATGGCGTAGTATCGCTCCGGCGGTGCTTATGATTCCCGCGGTAATAGTTGCCTTAATAGATGTGCAATATTTTTTGGATAGTCACACCTATGATCAGTGGTGGGACTTGTTCGCGATATCGTTTGTGGTGGCGGGCCTTGGGATTCGTGTCTGGA
>NZ_LWEZ01000976.1:0-649 GCF_001634945.1 Alcanivorax sp. HI0044 | reverse complement strand
CTGGGTCATCATCGGCGCCGTGGCCATGAAGATCACCAGCAGTACCAGCATCACATCGATGTAGGGCACCACGTTCATCTCGGCAACGAGCTTGCGCGGCACCCGTATCTTTACGCCGCTCATGCTCATGCTCCGCGCCCGTGGGCCTGACGGTGAAGTACGGAAGAAAACTCTTCCGCAAACATCTCATTTTCCGTCAGCAGGGCGTCGCTCTGGGCGGAGAAGCGGTTATAAGCCATCACCGCCGGGATCGCCGCGAACAGGCCAATGGCCGTGGCAATCAACGCTTCTGCAATACCCGGAGCCACCACACTGAGGGTCGCCTGCTTCACGTTGGCCAGCGCCATAAAGGAGTTCATGATGCCCCAGACGGTACCAAACAGGCCCACATAGGGACTGGTAGAACCGACCGTGGCCAGAAACGGCAAGTGTTTGGTCAGGCGAGTCTGCTCACGCTGCAGGGCCACGCGCATGGCCCGTTGAGCACCATCCATGACCGCTTCGGCACCACGGGTACTTTTGGAAAGCCGAACAAATTCCTGAAAACCGGCACGGAAAATGGCTTCAGTGCCGGAGTCCACATCCGGGTCCTTGCGGCTCTGGTTGTAGAGGGACGCCAGATCATCGCTGGACCAGAACTTTTCCTCAA
>NZ_LWEZ01000975.1:0-466 GCF_001634945.1 Alcanivorax sp. HI0044 | reverse complement strand
TTGTCTCTGACGGCAATGAAACAGGCCCTTTCCCAGTATCTGGGTGTTACGGCATAAGGTAGATCAAGGTGTCCTGCATGGCCGGGGGGAGCAGAGGCGCAGACCATACCAGCGCTATCAGGCCTGCCAGAATCGCGCTTTCGATGCGCCAGGCCCGATGACGGCGTATGGCGTGCAAAAGGCAAGCGCAGGCTGCCAGCATCATGCCACTGAAAAAGCTGGCCATGCTGACCAGTTGCCATTGAACATCATTGAACGTCAGGCCGATGCCGCAGGCGGTGAGCGCTGCAGCGCAGACGGTGAGGAATGAAAATGACGAGTGATGATGAGTTGTTTGCATGTCCAGCATCCAAAGATAATCCCCATGGTTACGATTGATGCAAGCAAGCACCGTGCCGAAACCTATCCTTTCTACTTTGATGCTAATCCTTATTTATGAACTGTCTATGAAATTGCTAGCCTTATT
>NZ_LWEZ01000974.1:0-23525 GCF_001634945.1 Alcanivorax sp. HI0044 | reverse complement strand
TTTTTGATCACAATAATCAGTACGGCTGCGCCAGCCTGGACCTGGCCGCCGGGCGGTTTGTGGTCACCCAGGTAGAAGGTGCCGAACAACTGCAGGCTCTGTTGGAGCGGTGGTCACCTGCTGAGCTGCTGCTCAGCGAGGAACACGGCCTGCCAGGCCGCTGGGCCGAGCGCCCGGGCACCCGCAAACGCCCCGGCTGGGAGTTTGACGAAGACGCCGCCCGCCGTCAGTTGTGTCAGCAATTTCAGGTACAGGATCTGGCCGGTTTCGGTGAGCCAACCGCCGTGGCGGTCGCCGCTGCCGGCGCCCTGCTTGGCTATGCCAAGGAGACCCAGCGCGGTGAGCTGCCGCACATTACCGGCCTTGCCGTGGAAAGCTTTGACGACGCGGTGGCCATGGACGCGGCCACCCGCCGAAATCTGGAATTGACCGAAACCCTGGATGGCCAGGAACAACACACCTTGGCCTGGGTACTCGACAGCACCCAAACCGCCATGGGCGCGCGCCTGCTCAAACGCTGGGTACACCAGCCTTTGCGTAACCGCACCACCCTCACCAAGCGACAGGACCAGATCGACGCTCTGCGCCAGGGCTGGTGTTTCGAATCTGCCCGCGATGTGCTTAATGACATCGGCGACATGGAGCGGATCCTCGGCCGGGTGGCCCTGCGCTCTGCTCGCCCCCGTGACCTGACTCGCTTGCATGCCAGCCTCAAGGCGCTACCGCCGTTGATTGGCACTTTGCCCGCCGCCGACTGCTTCTTTGAGCTGATCGAGCGTATCGGTGATTTTCCGAATCAGGTGGAATTACTGGGCACCGCGGTGATTGAAAACCCGCCCATGCTGATTCGCGACGGCGGCGTGATTGCCCCCGGCTACAGCGCAGAGCTGGATGAGCTGCGCTCCATCAGCGAAAACGCCGGAGCTATTCTCGTGGACATTGAAACCCGTGAGCGCGAACGCACCCAGCTTTCCACCCTGCGGGTGAAGTACAACCGCGTGCACGGCTATTACATTGAACTGTCGCGCCGGGAATCCGACCAGGCGCCGGCGGATTACCAGCGCCGGCAGACCCTGAAAAATGCCGAACGTTTTATCACCCCGGAACTGAAAGAGTTTGAAGACAAGGCCCTGTCCGCGTCCAGCAAGGCGCTGGCGCTGGAAAAGCGTCTCTACGAAGCATTGCTGGAAAAAGTCGCCGCCGACCTGCATGCCCTGCAGCGCAGCGCCGCCGCCGTGGCCGAGCTGGATGTGCTGACCTCACTGGCCGAGCGCGCCGAAGCGCTCAACTGGGTGCGCCCGCAGCTGGTGGACGACGATTCCATTATCGAAATCGTCGATGGCCGCCATCCGGTGGTGGAGCAGGTATTGGACGATGCCTTTGTGCCCAATAGTCTGCACCTGGACGATGCCCGCCGCATGGTGATCATCACCGGCCCGAACATGGGCGGTAAATCCACCTATATGCGCCAAACCGCGCTGATTGCCCTGCTCGCCCACCTGGGCAGCTGCGTGCCGGCGGCCAGTGCCCGCATCGGCAGCCTGGACCGCATCTTTACCCGTATCGGCTCCTCCGATGACCTGGCCGGTGGCCGCTCCACCTTTATGGTGGAGATGTCGGAGACCGCCAACATCCTCAACAACGCCACCGCTCAGAGCCTGGTGCTGATGGACGAAATCGGCCGAGGCACCAGTACCTTTGATGGCCTGAGCCTGGCCTGGGCCGCCGCCGAGCACCTGGCTCGCAACCTCAAGGCGTTCACCCTGTTCGCCACCCACTACTTCGAGCTGACTCAACTGCCGGAGCAACTGCCAGGGATTTACAACGCCCACCTGACTGCCAGCGAACACGATAACCGCATTGTGTTCCTGCACCGGGTACAGGAAGGCCCGGCCAGCCGCAGTTATGGTCTGCAGGTGGCCCAGCTGGCCGGGGTGCCGGCGGGGGTGATCCAGCAGGCCGGTGAAAAACTGCGCGAGCTGGAAGCCGGGCAAAACCTGACGGTGAACGATGCACCGCCCACGGTCATCCCCACCGCCCGCACCCCGACAACGATGCCGGCCCAGGCCAGCCTGTTCAGTGAGCCCAGTGCCGTGGAGCACGCCCTCAAGGAACTGGACCCGGATGATTTGACGCCGAAGCAGGCGCTGGAGGCACTCTACAAGCTGAGAGGACTGCTTTAGCGCTGCAGGAACAGCGCTGGGTTGGTGGCACGACAAGCCCGGTGACGAGAAGCGAAAACCGTCAGACTTTACCCTGTTTTCGGGTTTGCCTTTCGAAACTCGCTTCTCGCAACTCGACCGGCACTCGGGGGTTCGCACCTCGAGAAGTGCTCCTGCAGGTGCTCCATCCCCCCGCCCGTGTCCTCTTCTGACTGCATGCGCTATATCCTTATATCAACGCTGCGTTTGCCTGCCTCTGGGCATATCGCTAGACTAGCGCCACCCCAAGCGAGACCGTGCCTGTTGCTGCTATAATCAGCTCTTGGCGCTGTACAAAATGAAGACACCTGGCGAGGACAGGATATGACGTTCGTAGTAGGTGAGAACTGCATTAACTGCAAACACACCGATTGTGTGGAAGTGTGCCCGGTAGACTGTTTCTACGAAGGCGAAAATTTTCTGGTCATCCACCCGGACGAGTGTATCGACTGTGCACTGTGTGAACCGGAGTGCCCGGTTAACGCGATCTTCTCGGAAGACGAACTGCCGGACGACCAGCAGGAGTTCCTGGAGATCAACGCGGATCTGGCAGAGAAGTGGCCGAACATTACCGAAATGAAAGATGCGCCGGACGACGCTGAAGAGTGGGACGGTGTGCCGAACAAGCGGGAGAAGCTGATCCGATAAGCGCGGATCACTTTTCTCCAGGCAAAATAAAAGGGCGGCATCCTGCCGCCCTTTTTGCGTCGAGTCATCCTGACCCTTTTGCGCTCACCGCAACATCCCTGTACTGCATTCCTTGCAAATCCTTGTGCTCAATTCCCTGAAGCACGGAAACACTATATCAACCGTATTTTGCTCTGTGGGTAAAATAAATATTAAAAGTCTGGGTGAAAACCACACAAACCCCAAAAAACTCAAATATAACAATGAGTTAATATTCTGATGCTCGCTTTTAAGGGTCAAAAACAGCGAAAAAACACTGTTTTTTCCTACAGCCTTGTAAGAGATCTCTTACAAGCTCGCGCCACCGCACCAGCCCCCTGCCCCCAGAGGGCTACATCCCGACGCTAAAAGGCGCCCAATCTTTTACATTTCCTCACTGCTTTTTACAGCACGGCGTCACACTTCTGGGTAGCATTAATTCTATGGAAAACGTGGTGTTACGCACACCGCCTAGCCAACCAGTATCCCCCCAAGGCGCTAGCAATAGCGCTCACAACCCCCCTCTTCCACCCCAATTTCGGAAGAGGGTTTTTTTTGCCTGAAATTCGCCCCATTTCACGCCAACGTGGCGTTTAACGCCGCACAGGCCTGCTGGAAATGCTCTTTCAGGGAATGAATCAAGGGCGGCGCACTGGCAAGGTCACCGCTGGAGGCCAGCGTTTCCAAGTCCATACACAGACCTGCAACATAAGTTGCCCCCAGGTTGCTGCTGCTGCCCTTGAAACTGTGTGCCTGGCTGCGCAGGGTATTCGCATCACCCTGCGCGAACGCCTGATCCAGCGCGGCCAGGCGTTGTTCGCCATCGCGTTGGAACGATTCGACCAGCATCTGGAAATCCTGGCCCATAATATCCTGCAATTCGGAAACGACCTCGACATCGAGGACCGATCTATCGTGCATCAACCTGCTCCGTCATCCTTTACGGCGGCTACCATAGCAGCTACAGAAAGCCTGTTTGTGTTACAGGGTAGAAATTTAAGCAACCACAGCCCGTCATGGCACCCGTCAAATCAGGAAAAAGTGACGGGCGGTAAAAGTCCGGATGAGCGGGCCCGCGCCACATCCTCCGGCTCATCCACGTCCCACAGGGGTGGCAAAACCCTGGTCTGCTCCGGGGTAAAACAGGATCGGCTGTCCTGTAACGCGTGGGGGCCACCAAACCGCACACCGCTGAAGCGGCCAGCGGACCAGAGCGATGCCTGGCTGCTTCCCAGCAGTACATAGCCACCGTCTTCACTGGCCCCGAACACCACGGGGGTGTGATCCAGCACATTCAGCGCCTGTTCAAAATAAGACTGATCCAGCAACAGGCAATCACTTCCGATGAGTAAAGCCCGGGAAGTGAGAGACAGGCCACGCGATAATGCCCCGGCCATCCGTTCACCCAGATCCTCACCCTCCTGCAAAAAACAGGACCAGCCCCGTGCCGCCGCCTCCTGCTGCAACTGCGCATCCGGCTTGTCGAGCCACAGCTGCACATCACCGGGAAACGCCTCAGCGGCAGCAAACGTCTGCCAGAGTAACTGCTGATAAATCTGCAAGGCACCATCGGCACCGAAACCAGGGATCAAACGGGTTTTAACCTGGCCTGGGTGAAGGGCACGGGCGAAAACAATCAGCAATGGCGTGGCGGTCACCTGGCATCTCCCCCGTAATAGTCGCGGTGCAGCGACTCCGGGCTGGCTCCGCGCCAGTAGCGAAAGCGCAGGCTCCACATCAACCAGATGGTTCGCCAGGGACCGTTGGCCTCCCAGCGGCGGCTGCTGGTGGTCAAGGGCGGGCGCAGGCACACCGGGCGCGCCAGCGCACGCAACCGGCGCGACAGGGCAATATCTTCCATCAATGGCTGCTCGGGAAACCCGCCCTGTTCACGAAACACATCACGGCGCACAAACAGGGCCTGGTCGCCGGTGGCGATCCCGGTAACACGGGAGCGCCAGTTCATCATCAAGGCGATAACACGAAACAGCGGCCGCGGCCGACTGAGGCGTACATCGAACCGCCCCCACACAGCGGTGCTGGCCACCCCATTCAGGGCGTCGCGATGCCGCGAGTCGAGCACGGTATCAGCATGAACAAACCAGAGCCACACACCGCTGGCACACACCGCCCCGGTATTCATCTGGATGCTGCGCCCCTGCTCGCTGGCCAGCACCGTGTCCGCTAGCTGCCGGGCGATATCCATGCTGGAGTCGCTACTGCCGCCATCCGCCACGATCAATTCGTCACCGTCACGCAGCGCAGCGCGCAGTCGTGCCAGTGACCCGGCCAGGGTATCCGCCTCGTTCAGCACCGGTACGATGACACTAATGCGGCTCATTCCAGCGAACCACCACAGCTACTTCCCGCCCCTGCCGTGCAACCGAAACAGTGGTCGGCCACATAAATCGGCTCGCCCTCAATATCGTCTTTCAGCAAGCTCGACAGATGCTGGTGACCTTCGTGGTGGCCTTGCGGCATGTCCAGCATCTGGTTGAAGTCACAATCGTAGAGATAGCCCTGGTAATCCACGCTCACCATGGAGCGGCACATCAAGGCCGGCAGGGTGTCGCGATTGTAGCTGTCGCGCAGCAGCTGCATGTAGTCGTTGAACTGATCATGGGCCAGCAACACCGCACCGAAACGACTGATAGGCATGTTGGTAATCGTCAGCAAATGATTGAAACGCAAACCGAAATGCGTCATCAATTCACGCTTGTAGTCAGCTTCGAGGGCAGCCTGTGGAGGCGGTAACGTCGCGCCGGTGGAGTTATAGACAAGGTCCAGCACCTTGTCGTCCCCGTAGCCTTTCTCGTTCAGGCGGCGAATGGCTTCAAGGCTGCCCTGAAACACGCCCTTGCCCCGTTGCTTGTTCACGTTTTCTTCGGAATAGCACGGCAGGGAGGCCACCACATGCACGTCGTGGTCAGCCAAAAACTGAGGCAAATCTTCGTAGCCCGGCTCGAGCAGAATGGTGAGATTACAGCGGTCGATGACCTCCACACCGAGTGCATGGCATTCGCGCACCAGGTAACGAAAGTGGGGGTTCATCTCCGGCGCGCCGCCGGTCAGGTCGATCACCTTGATATCCCGCTTGCGAATGACCTGAAGAATCAGATCGATGGTGGCCTTGTCCATCAGCTCGGTGCGGGTGGGGCCGGCATTCACATGGCAGTGCACACAACTCAGGTTGCACAGATAACCCAGGTTTACCTGCAACACGGAAGTGGCATGGCGACGCAGTGGCGGAAAATCCGTGCTGCTTCGCACCAATAAATCGTGGGTGTCCTGCATATTTCACCTGTTTCAATTTCCTTAATGCTATCAATTGGATGCAGGCTTGTCGCAAACGTTACGTGAAGGGGGGGGGGGAATCGAGCTACGAGCTACGAGCTACGAGTTTCGACAAGATTGTGCCCCCGAGACGATAACAAGCATGAAGTGGCCCTGGTGGAGCCTGCAGGAGATTCAACTGACGGAACGACTGCTTACCGCCTCTCGCATAAAAAACAACCACCCGTTTCCTGAAAACTGGCGCCACCGCTGAAAGTCCTTACAATCAGCAGCCATGCCCCGGTAGCTCAGTTGGATAGAGCAAGCGCCTCCTAAGCGCTAGGTCGGACGTTCGAATCGTCTCCGGGGCACCAATTAAATCAGAAACTTACAGATGCCCACCCTCCCTGATAGGAACGCCGTAAGTGAAATGTAAGTGCAGCGGCACTTGTTAAGGGCAAACAGCTACAAACAACTGCCGCCCTCCCCTAGCCAATCTCCCACACAAAAAAGCCGCTACGGACTACAGATCCGCAACGGCTGCATTGTTATCGTTTGCTTGTCCGGTGCCAGCCAGAACGGCTAACGACTTTCTTGTCAGTGACTCCGCGCCGGGCCTTGCCCGCTTATGGACTCCATGGTCATATGGACTCAACAACAATAACGGGGCGGCTTGCATCAGGCCTCCCTTTCAGAATCAACTCGCATGTGGCAAATAAACGAGGAAAAGCAATGTTCAAAATGATGATGGGCCTATGCGCTGCTGTCTTTTTGGTTGGCTGTAATCAAGGAAACGACGTCGCTTTCGTCGATTTTCAGTCTCGTGAGATTAGGATGGTTACAGGGGACGGCCGAGTTTCCGTATGCGGGAGGGACAGATCCTCCGACGAACTAAAGTTAGTTTGTACTCCTTGGGCGCAACCAGAAAACAAGCAGGCTCAGTGACTACGCGCCGGGCTTTACTTAAACCTCAAATGCTTTACTAATAGGCTGATTGGCTTAAATTCTATGGTTCTGCACTATTTCAAACGCGGGGGAGAATAATTATGAAGCCTGTTATACCAATGATTTTTGTTGTTTTTGCCTTAGGGGGATGCTTCGGCGACAGCTTGCAAACAGTTAGGCTAGACGATTACTCAGTGATGGTAATAGACCAGACGAAAAGGACTGCCGCCATCTGTACCAAGAAGAGTAGTGCAGCTTTTAGCGGTAAACCAGGGCTTGTCAGTTGTGGCGATTGGTCTCGGATAGATTAGCCTCTTACCGGCCAGCCCCCCATATTACCCCGATAAGCAAAAAGAATAGGCTAAGCACTAACAAGGAAAGAAACCGATGGAGGCAGTCGTATGTTCGGCCCTCGGCTTTTTGGTCGGCGCATTCACTGGGCATCGCCTTGCTATAGGTCGCGACAAACGCAAAGAATTCAACGAGTCTGCTGACACTATCGTTCTCGCTCTCAGTACCCATGGCAGAATCAGTGATGCTAGCATTATTCACTTCGAGCGCAGGGCTAGTTTGTTCACTAGGTGGCGCTTCAACCGTGCTTTGGGCCAGTACCGGCGAATATACAAAGAGGGGTGCGAGCAAGACCCAAAGACAGGTGAAATACTTTTTACGGGTTCTTATAAACAACTTAATACCGCCGCAAATCGCATAAAGCGGGTGTGCAAATGGCGTTAGCTTTTCTTTTTGCATGGCACTCCCTCACACCATTTCAAAAACTGTTCACTAATCCACTCCGGCTCCCATTCCAGCCATTGGCAGCACTGGCGCAGCATGGGGCCACAACTGACCACATCGTCAAAGGCTTGCTGTCCTTCCTCAAACTGGCCGGACAGCCTCAAGGGCTTCTCTAGCCAATACTTAGCCGCATCGTCCAGCATTAGGCCAAGGGCAGCCGTCCACAGCCTTATATAGGGGTGAGGGTCGCGCTCGGGATCTCCTTCTATACCAATGCTGTAGTGGTCGATATAGGCCGTCACGGCTAGCTATCCGTCCACACTACGCCGGGCAGTGCGAACAGGGAGGCAGGATGGTTACGAATCCAGCAGCCGGGTTTAAAGCCGCCAGCTCGTGCGAATGCCTCACCGTGGGCAATCCAAAAGCGACATATTTCTGTATCACTGTAGCGCTCCGCCCCGGTGCCATCCTTGAACAGGGATTCAACGTGGAGCGGCATGGTCACTGCCGTCCTGGGCTTTCTCTTTGGTCTGGGCATCACATCACCGGAGTCTCAATCCCAAGATTCAGGGCGCGAATACTGGCTAACATTTGCGCTCTGGCGTCTCTCTCAATTTTTACGCAAGGGTGTGGGCGGCTCTGCCCGAAACGGTCTAGGTCTGTTAACCCTTCTTTGGCGATAATCCCGCGACACTCGTTAACCCTGTCGAAACACTCAACCGCAGCGGTGAGCAGAACCACGCCGTCGGGATCGAAGATGTCGTAATCTTGTTGCAACTTACTGAACAGCTCCTGCCCTTTGTCGGTCAGGTGTGACGGTGTTTCGCTCGTCATGTTCGGCTCTCCAATATCATAGTTGATCGTGTACCGGGGAATCTGCGTGAGACTTTTGGCGCGCTCTGGGAAACGCTCGCAAAGGTTTTGCATATGCCCCGCCCCCTTAATAGGGTGGCCCTGTGCCCGAAACTATTGCCGATTGCCAGCGTCATGGCAGCCAGCCCCTGAACGGTTGGGCATCAGGGCCAATTCGGTCAGCGCTTGAACAGCTTGCTCAGAACGCCTTTCTTCTCTCCGCTCAGGTCAATGTCTGGGTATGCCTCTTTAATCAGCACATCCAGAATCAACGCGATTCGAGCAATGTTCTCTGGTGTGGCGTCCAGCTTGGGGCTCAGCCCTAGCTTGTCCATTGCGTCCAGTTGCTCGGGAGTAGGATTGAAATAAGCCATAATCACATCACCTGCACGACGGCTTCGGATTCATGGTGGAAACGGAAACGGCGCTCACATAGCACGCCAACCATATTGGTCTGCCAAAGGCTGGTCAGTTGCGCCGGGCTGGTCGGGCTCTCTGCCAGTTCAACGCTGGCATGGGTGGCAGGGGTCAGGAACAGGCCGCCATTCGCCACAGCGATACGGTCACAGGCGAAGCCCAGCAGGGCCGGGGCGCTGGAATCGTCCTCGATGCAAGGCACCACATGCACGCCGGGGATAAACTCACCACCGTTAACGCTCATGCCGTTGTCACTGGCCATAGCTAGACGGCGGCAGACCGCGCCGGTGCTGGCAATAACGTAATGCTCAGAATTCGGCAGGGCTTCCAGCAGGCTTGTCAGATCCGCAACAGTGTCAGACGTTGCGGTGATCGTGCTGGCAGGGGTCGCTACGCTTTGAATGGTGGAATTACTGCCACCCACTACAGCGTTGCGAAGCTCATTCTCGAACATGCGACGGCCAGCGCTGCCGGTAGTCATTCCCAGCTCTTTGCTGATTGCAGCAAGCCCGGCCACTTTCAGCTCTGGCAAATTGCTACGGTTCAGGCTGCTTTTAACCAGTGGCTTGGGGTCGCCTTCGTCCACGTTGGAGCCAATGGCACCACTTGCCGCCACTACCGCCCCCAGATCCTCCGGCAGCTCTTTCGAGTAAGCCAGCAGGGAGCCCAGCAGGTCAGCATTGCGAACACTCGACAGATAGTTTTGAGCAATACGCTCGCCGCCTTCGGTGTCCCAAATGCCGGTCAGGGACGTATAAGCCGCTTTATCTACCAGCCACTCGAATGCAGCAATGGAAGGATTGAACGCCTTGTTTGCGCCTTTTACGAACGGGGCAAGGGCATCTTTAGCCGTAGCGTTGCCGTTGGTGGCCATGATTCGGGCCAGGTCAGAAAAGCCGCGCTGGGTGTTCTCTCGAAACTCCCGCATGGTTTCCAGCCGCGCTTTCTTCTCAATGCGCATCCAGTGGTTCACCGCGTAGTCTGAGCCGTATTCATGGGCGTCATCAGACGCCAGCAATGTATCTTCAATCATATAGGTAATCTCAATTGGTTAACTTATACCTATAGTCTAATGCTTGCCATCGTGCCCCGCATGGGCCTTTATGGGCTTTTCATCTTGCGGCCATCCACTGCGCCAGATCCGTGAGGGCATAGCTCACGCGCCCACCTTTCGGGCCGGGCAATCGACGGAATGCCGGGCCTCTCTGGTCGTGCGCATCGCTACGCGCATTTTTTAGGGTGCGGGGGCTGAGTCCCAGCAGCTTCGCCGCGTCATCGGGGGCAAGCCGTGCGTCTGGTGTCATTGGCAAGCCTTCGCGCTGCACTGCCTCCAGCAGGGAATTCATAACGGCTTGGATTTGCTCAGGGTCGATATGTCGGGTCATGGTCTTGTCCGTGTTCGTTAGCCTGTTCTGGTGTGACGGGAGTGACGGGTTTCTCTACATTCCTCACAGCGGGAAAACAGATAATGGCGAGCCAATACTTTGTTTTTCCCTTATGTGTCATGTTGGAAAAAGCGTCACATCCGTCACACTCTCCGCGCTAGGTGGGGGGCTGTTGCGCGTTGGCAGTCGATTCCAGTGATATATCGAGCTTTACCAGTCCGGTAACGCTGGAACCCCAGAGCCTCAAGGCGGTCGCTAAAGCCTTTAAGGCTCAGTTTTTTGCTGATACCGCTCTCAGTTGCCCACTGGCTGTAAGCGTTAAAAAGTCGCTTGGGTTCGATCCTACCGATAGGGTCAACTTCACACTCATCGTCAACGAACTGTGCAACTTGGTCAGCCTCTAGGCGCCACCTGTTGCGAGCAGCTTTGCAGCTTTCGGGAATGGTGAACGCCCCTCGGGCAACAACACCTGCATACGCATTAAGAGCTAGGTTCAGGATGCCTGGCAGTTCAGCCATCAGTTTCTCCCTCAGCAGCGGGTCGCAATTTCCAAGCTCTGGCTTGAACTTGTTATTGAACTCCACCACAAGTGCGCGTCGGAACAGGCCGTCACTAAAGTCACGGGTGTGAGGCATGTGGTTGGTACCAAACCAACAGGTAGAGAAAGGGCGCATCTCGAAGGGGTTGCGGAACTTATGCTCAACCGTTGCTGGCTCACCTGAGACAATGCCTTTCAGGCTGGCATCGTCCATCTTTTCGCCTTGCTTGATCTCAGTAACGATATTCACAAGCTTTAAGTGGAGGTGGGCACGCTGAAACGGATTATCAAAGCGGGAAGGTTGAACACCGGCCACGTTGGCGGATCCCGCTAGTGCCTCAAGCACTGCCAGCAGCACTGACTTTCCATTGGCTCCGCCGCCTACAAGAATTACAAACAACTCATAGTTGCAGTGCGCCATCAGCGAGTAGCCAATTGCCTCAAGCAAAGCCTGCACCTTCTGTTCGACGTCATCGTCACCCTTAAACACTTCGGCCAGGAATTGCTGAAATCGAGGCGCTGTTGCATTTGGGTCGAACTTCACCGGCACCTGAGTAGTGCGGTAATGTTCCCGGTTGTGAGGCTCCAACTTCCAGCCATCAGCGGATAGCATCAGCTCACCATTGGGGCAGTTAACACATTCAGCTGGGCCTTGGTTGAACTCAAGCTCGGGTTGGTAGGTTTCCGTTAATAACAGGTCGGTAACACTGTCCACAACGGATTTGCGCACATCTGCACCATTATCTGACAGATAGCCCTGCACCCACTGCCTGACCGCTCTGCTCTCCTGTTGCTGCCAGAATCCACGCTCGCTCCAGCGCATTACTGAAGCAGCGGTGGTAATAACGTTGTCCCTGCCAATCTCAGAAGCTAAAGCACATGCATGAGCAAGATCATCGTCAACATCGTGGTTCGCCATGCTTTGCTCTGCTTCTTTGAGAGTGCCTAA
This sequence comes from Alcanivorax sp. HI0044, assembly GCF_001634945.1. Taxonomy (NCBI): domain Bacteria; kingdom Pseudomonadati; phylum Pseudomonadota; class Gammaproteobacteria; order Oceanospirillales; family Alcanivoracaceae; genus Alcanivorax; species Alcanivorax sp. HI0044. Next base: position 11,564 of record NZ_LWEZ01000974.1, on the reverse strand, counting down.
CGGGATGCCAGTGTGCTTTTTAATGGTATTAAATAGCTGTCGCTTTGCGGTTGGCTTGAGGGTCACAGCCTCCAGCACGATAGCATCCACCTCATCTGGGGCAGAGTCGCCATCTAGGGCGCGGGCTGCGGCCATCAACTCTACATGGCCCCGCCCCTTAAGGGCTTGAGCCTCTTTAATCAGAGCATCTACGTCATCAATCATTGAGAAGCCCTCCAATCTTTCGCAACCTTTCCTTGGCCTTAGTCGCTCGCTCAGGGTCGACAAGCTCACCACGCGCAGCATCAAACCGCATGCAAGCCAGCACAGCACGTTCGTGGTCTGCATGTGCCCGAAGGCGCTCCATCTTCCAGTGAGGCAAGCCCGGCTTGTTATGGCTACGCATTCCTTCGGGGAACAAGTCACCAAGGCTCAGGCCAACAGCCATTAGCACGTCACTAGTTGGACAACCGGCGAAGCAATGCACCAGCAAGCGGCCATCGTCGCACTCCTTAATGGATAGACTCGGGGTTCGATCATCATGCGCAGGACAGCAGGCTATATAGCTTCCTTCACCAGTGCTGCGCACTTTTTCCAGGCGGTTGAGAAGCCTTTGTGCTGGGGTCATCACTTCACCCCCTGCATAGTCAGCGCATGGCGCAGGCCGTCACGGTGTGTCTGGCTCAAGTGGTAGCGGCCATATCGGCAAGCCTGCCCGTAGCGGTCTTGGCCCTGGAGGGTTTCGCAATCAATCCATAAGCCCAAATCTTTAAGCCTGCTTATATAGGCCGGGGCATTGGTGGTGCCAATGACAGCATCAAGGTCGCGCCGATTTACAGGCCCTTTCAGCAGAACATCAACGGCACGGCGCAGCCGGGCACTGTCGTTTGTCTTGGCTAGAATTGCGCTATAATCAGGGTGCTTGTTTTGATATTGGGCCTCGCTACCGACTGCAATCGGAGTGGGGCTTTTTTGTGTCTGGTTCACTGGGGCACCTCCGCTGCAAGTCGGGCCAGCAGATCCGCATCAACGCCGACGCGGTGAGCGATAGACTCAAGTGCGCGTTGCCGGTCGAACCAGTGCCTAAGCTTGTGGGCTTGCTGAATTACAACGGCAATTTCACCAACAGATGAAACAGGGCGCAGGTCGATAAGGCCGCTATTCTCGCGGAAGGCTTGGAAGTGGTTCATGCGCTGGCCTCCTGCTCTTTTAGCTCGCGGAAGGCTTCTTCTTGCTCAAGCGTGATGACTCGGCGAGCGCCGATTTTTACAGATCCCAGCTCACCTTTGGCGATGCTGTTATATACAGAATTGCGGCCAATGCCCCATCGCTTTGCAAATTCGTCGATTGAGTAGGCGCGCTTGTGGTTGGTTGTTTCCATTTTCGTTTACCCGTAGTTGCTTGCTTGTCTACGGGTAATGATGGGATTTAAGATATAGAGAATATTGGCAAGCAATCTGTGGACAACTTAGAAGCCAGTAGCCACGCGGGATTCAACCTGTTAATTACCTTGATCTGATCCCCCGCGAATCTGTTTTTGCGCTTGTATATGACCTTCAAGGTCATCAACGGAAATTTTGTTTTCTTTAATGAATCGGTAATACCAGTTCTTCGCTGTTCCTCCAGAGAATCCGGCACCATTACCGGGAAAGTCCATTTCCTTCGCGATGTCATCAAACATACCAGAATCAACGCCCTGCCCCTTGATGCGGCGCTTGAGAACACGATCAAACACCGCCTTCCCGTGACGCCGGTATCTCATCTCGTCAGATGCCCGCTTATTCTTGCGTCCTACCTCCAGCGCATCATCCAGCGTCCTAGCCTCAAAGTCGTGCCAACGCACAATGCCGTTGTATACCGCATCAGCTAGCCAGTCAGGCATCACCAGCCCGTGACGGGCGCAGGCCGCCAAGGCATAAGGCAAGGCGGTTTTGTCGCCGCTTTCGTGCTTCTCCCGGTGTTCCTCAACAATCTGCATGGCCTCGAACTGGCGGCCACTACAGCGTAGATCTAGCAGATCCTCATTGTTCTGGTGTGAATATGCCCAAGCCTCGGCTGCGGTTTTAAATTTCATCCCTCACCCCCAAAAGCCATATCCAGGGCTTTCGCTTTGTGGTCTGGTGACAAGTGCGCATAAACCAGCGTCATTTTAATGTCGGCATGGGTCATCAATTCGCGCACAGTGTTAATGTCCACACCAGCCATAACCAAACGGCTGGCGAATGTGTGGCGCAGGTCGTGGAAACGGAAGTTTTCAATCCCGGCATCTTCCAGAATCGCCGCAAAGCCCTTTTTAACGTCCGTCAGTGGGCCGCCAGTGATTGGGGAATGAAATACCGTCGTGTAATCGCCCCATTGTCGCCTGCATTGCTCCAGCACCGCACAGGCTTCACGGGAAAGCGGTAACACGGCTGGCTCGATTTGCTTGCCTGCCTTACGCCGGGAATGAGACGTCTTGCCGATGATTTTCCGAATCTGCCGCTTTTCCAGATCCACATGATCCCAAGTTAGGCTAAACAGATCGCCACGGCGAAGCCCGGTATTCAGCGCCAGCAGAATCATCGGTTTCAGGTGGTCGGCATAATCCTCAGCCGCAATTACAGGGGAAAGCTCGTAACCTCTCGCCGCCTCCCATGTTCGCTTTCGCATTCTTGCGGCTCTTGCTTCGCGCTCACGGGCACCTAGTGCTTCACGCAACCGCAATTCTTCATCATCAGACAGATAGCGAACCTTGGCCTCGCTGGGCTTGTCTGCCAGTGTCGCCTTAACTCGATATTGGGTTAACTGGTGCGAAGGGATGACCTTTGTCGCCACGGCATGATTCAGCAGGGCTTTCAGGTAAGTCAGCTCCCGGCGCTGGGTTTCCAGTTTGACGCTGGTGCGGTTTCGCCGCCATTTCGCCATATCCAGTTCGGTAATTTCGGCCATGGGCTTGTCTAGTACATGGGCAAAGGCACGCTTGATACTGGCAATGAATGCCTTGTGGCTGGCTATATTCGCTTCGGCATGAGCCTTAAACGCGCCATCCAGATACGCGCCCAGCGTGCTGTCTGCTACCGCCTTTTTCTGGCGGCGTTCCGCTTGGAAGTCGTGGCCGCTCGCAGCCTTGCCCAGAGTCTCACGGGCCTTATTCCTAGCCTGAGCCAAAGTTAACTGGCTGGCATCACCCACTCTCTCACGCTTGCCCCGCGCGATTTCCACATAGAAGGTTTTGGTGCCAGACGGCTGCACACGAACCAGCAGCCCTTTGACTGACTGCTTACTGCCTTTGTCTCGCACCTCATAAGGCCCAGAGTCACGCCCTGACAAGCCTGATATGGTGTTACTGGTGAGTGTTGCCGCCATGGCCAAAAAGTCCGTAAGTGCAATGTAAGTGCATTTCATTGTATCACGAGCAAACAGGCAAAAACACAAACAACCGTAAGCAACTGTTTTATATGGACATAGACCCCAACCAACAAGAAGGCAAAGGCGGCAAAATGCGCCTCCTAAGCGCTAGGTCGGACGTTCGAATCGTCTCCGGGGCACCATCTTTCCCTTATTGCCTGCATCACCTTTTTGCATCAATCCGATCAACTAACTGCTCTGGCTCCCTTTTTCCCTTTGCCGGACACTATCTCGCCGCGCACGGATACCAGGATTCAGCATGACCCACGACACGCGCTCCTCTTCGCCACTCAGCCCGCTTCTCGTGTTGCTGATGGCGACTACCACCGGTCTGGTGGTGGCCAGCAACTATTACGCCCAGCCGCTGCTACATACCATCGCAGATCAACTCAGCCTGAGTTATGCCAAGGCCGGCATCATCGTGACCACCGCCCAGGCCAGCTATGCAGTGGGGCTGATCCTGCTGGTGCCACTCGGCGATCTGGTCGAGCGCCGCCGCTTGATTGTGATCATGATGCTGCTGGCCATGGTCGGCTTGCTGGTCAGCGCCAGCGCCCGTTCGTTGCCGATGCTGTTGGCAGGCACCGCCATGACCGGGGCGTTTTCCGTGGTTGCGCAGGTGTTGGTTCCTTTTGCGGCCACACTGGCGCCACTGGAAACCCGCGGCAAGGTGGTGGGCACGGTGATGAGCGGGCTGTTGTTGGGCATTCTGCTGGCACGCACCGTGGCGGGAGCGCTGTCCACCCTGGGCGACTGGCATACCGTTTACTGGGTTGCCGCTGCGCTTATGTTACTCAACACCCTGGCACTGTGGCGCTTGCTGCCCCGCTACCATCAACCCGCTTCGCTCCATTATGGCCAGCTGATTACCTCCATCATCGGGCTGTTTGCGCGGCACAAGGTGTACCGCCAACGTTCCGTGCTCGGCTTTCTGGGCTTTGCCATGTTCAGCGTGCTGTGGACGTCGCTGGCATTCCTGCTGTCCGCTGAACCCTGGTCCTTCAATGATGCCACCATCGGCCTGTTCGGCCTGGCGGGGGCGGCGGGCGCCCTGTCTGCTCGCCACGCCGGCGTACTGGCCGACCGGGGTCACGGCCACCGGCTGACGATCGCCGGTATTGTCATCCTGCTGCTGTCCTGGGGATTGCTGGGGCTGGGAGGCACCTCACTCATCGCCTTGCTCGCCGGCATTGTGCTGCTGGACCTGGCCCTGCAAGCGGTTCACATCACCAATATGAACATGGTGTTTTCGCTGGATGAAAGCGCCCGCAACCGGCTCAACTCCGGGTACATGTTCCTGTATTTCCTGGGCGGCGCCTTCGGCTCACTGGCCTCTGCCGCCGCCTACGATGAACACGGCTGGTCCGGCGTTGTCATACTGGGGGCCGGCCTGGCTGTGGCGGCCCTGCTTTATAGCGGCTTGATGCTGGCCGAGGCACGCCGCCAGCACAGCCGTCACCCGGAAAGTTGACCGGGTTTTACACCCTGGTGATTTACCGCTTCGCCCAAGTCCTCTAGATTAAGGTCTCACGTCGGATAAAAAGGGAATTTCGATGAAATTACTGGGACTGTTGCAACTGGCCGTGGCGATCTACGCCATCGTAATGATTATCCAATCATCCGCAGAAACCGGCGCCAAGGTGCTGTGGGTGCTGCTGGTGCTGATTGTGCCGCTGATCGGCCTGATTATCTGGGCTCTGATGGGCCCGGGTTCACCCCTGAAGCGCTAGCCTTGGCTTCACCGGAGGCATCCGCCAGCTCGCGAACCTCAGCGGATTGCTGCCAGGCGCCCGGCGTCTGGTAGTAGCCGTGGGCAATGCCCTGAAAGCGGGGCTGATTGATCACGCGCTGCAAACGGCGCAGTGAGAAATAGGGAATATCCCGAAGAATGATATTGGCCAACCAGGCCGGCAAGGCTCCACCCGGATCCAGCACCACCTCAATGGTAACTTTCACCCTCCCCGGTTCGCCCGGCGAAAAGCGGTAATAGCCCTCCATCTGCGGCATACGCACGTAGCCGGCCTGCTCCGGATAAGCACCTGAATGCAAGGCGAAGGGCATTACCAGGTCCAGCGTGTCCGGCTCCTGGTAGAAGGTCACCCGCAGGGGAGCATCACGGTCTTTCACCGGCCACGGCAAGCGGGTAGTTACGTAGACGTCGCGTTGATAGGGGGAATTGCGCTTCAGGTCGCGAATTTCCGACACCATGTGCATAAACGAAGCAACGGCGTCGTAATCATCCAGCAAAGCACCGATGGCATTGAAGTCATTCACCCGCAAATCGGCCACGCCCCGGAAAGTTTTCAGGCGTGAGGTATCATCGTCCTGGCGAAACACCTGGACGGCGTCCCGATCGGTGACCAGCACCCACTCCCCCTCTTCGGCCAGCACCGGCACCGCGACCAGTGATAACACCAGCAGGATTGTCAGTTTTTTTATCATCATCATCCTGACCAATATGGCGCACGACCTTCCCGGTATTGCGCTATCTTTACCGCTCTGTCTTTATTGTTTTTCTACAGGCACTCTTCGCTGTACTGGAACTATCTCGCTGCGCCAAGATATTAAACAGCCTGTTTAAGCGGCTACTTTATAACCAAGAGAGTAACGATTGTATCCCGGCAAACAGGCAGTTCGTGATCAAGACCACACAAATAATGGCATTTTGCCATGGCCGCCAAGCAGCGAGCCTATAAATAGGGCTCCATCATATGAGCCAGTGCATTGCGCACCCGCCGCCAAGGCGCCATTTGTCGAAAGCCGGCCTGATCCAGCCGCTGTGACAGCGCGATCCGCTCATCCAGCGCGTCATCAATCTGCTCCGCCAGCTCCTCCCCATAACATTCCAGATCAAACTCGAAGTTCAATCTCAGACTGCGGGCATCCCAGTTCCCGGACCCCAACATGACCCAGTGCTGATCCACCGTCATCACCTTGCTGTGGTCAAAAGGCGGTGGCGACAGGTACAACTCAGCCCCCTCCGATACCAGCCAGTGCAAGGCATGCAGACTGGCCCAATGAACCAGCCGCAGGTTGTTTTTGCGAGGAATCACAATTTGTACCCGCACCCCTTTCAGCAACGCCAGTTGCAATGTCGCCAGCAAGGTCAGGTCGGGTACAAAATACGGGGTGACGATGCGAATACGGGATTCGGCGCTGCCAATAGCCGCCAGCAGCGTCATGCGGCGCTTGTCGAAATCCGCGTCCGGCCCGGCGCTGATGCCCCGCGACTGCACATTGCCCAGCCAGGCCGGACCACGGTAACTGGTGTCCAGCAACTCGCCACTGGTGAAATACCAGTCTGCGGCAAAGCTGCGCAATAACTGCCCTACCACCGGCCCTTCAATACGGGCATGTAAATCGGTAATTTTCGGCGGCTGCTGTATATAACCGGCCCGGATGTTCATGCCACCGGTAAAGCCATAACGGCGGTCAACCACCATGAATTTGCGGTGATTGCGCAGATTCAGATACGGCATGCGCCAAGGGGCCAGGGAATACAGAAAACGTTCCACCGGCACCTTGCCACGGCGCAGGCGCCAGACCACCGATGGCAGGGAATACAGAGCGCCGACGCCGTCCACCAACACCCGCACCTTGACCCCACGGGCCACTGCCGAGGCGAGCGCGTCGGCCAGCGGTTTGCCGGCGGCATCGTTGCCGAAAATATAGGAGGCCAAATAAATGCTTTCTGTCGCATTGTGGATGGCATCCACCATGGCCTGGTAAGCGCCGGGGGCATCCAGCAGGGTAATACGGTTGCCATCGGTGAGTGGCAAGTGGGTCAACCGCCCCACCAGGCGGCTGAGAATTTTCAGGTGTTTCAGGTCCGGTTCCGGCTCGGCCGCGATGCGCCAGCCATCATTGCTGTCAATCAGGCCACCGGTAAGCTGGCGTGCCCGCCGGCGAATGCGATTGACCCCCAGCATGTAATAGAGCAGCGCGCCCAACACCGGCACCAGCCAGACCAGCCCGGTCCAGGCCGCTGCGGCACGGGCATCGCGTTTATTCTGAGCGACATGCACTGTCACCGTCACCGCCAAACCGATACTGATAGCCGCCGCCACATAGGGCCAATAAGGGTCCAGCATCGTCAATAATGCGTCGATTTCAGCGGTCCAGTAAGTGACATCCAAAGGCATTCAGCTCCGTCCCTGAAACGGGTATCCGCCCAACGATAGCATAACCGGCGGGCCCCGCGTCCGCCGGGCTTTGCGCTTTGCGCGCCGCTTCCCTAGAATACGCTCTCTTTTGGAACACTGGTCGGCTGGCGCCTATTAAACAGCGTGCAGAAAATGACCACTCTCCTCCCCGATCAGGCTGGGGGGCGATCCGTTCCAAGTCCTCTGCGTCGCCTCGCCGACGCACGTTAAACGGGCCAAACAGGTCCAACTCAGCGCCAGCCGCCGCTGGCCATCAGTAGTAACGACTAATTCCGCTGGTTTAGGCAACCAGTGTACCGGTGTTGACGGCGTTATCGTCATGCCGGCGCATGATGAGGAGCGATACCATGCCCGAAACCAATACGGTTATTCCGCTGCACCAGGACACTCGCGAGAGCACCGACAAGCTGGCTCAATCTTTTGAACACGGCTACGACGAACCCCGCCGGTTCAAGGTCTACACGGCCCGCCAGCTCGACAAGATCGAGCCGCTCAAACGCCTGGACGACGAGACCCGCTTTGCCATGGACGTGGTCGCCAATGTGCTGCCGTTTCGGGTCAATGAGTACGTCATCAATGAGTTGATCAACTGGGACAACGTACCCAATGATCCCATCTACCAGCTCACCTTTCCCCAGAAAGGCATGCTGGCCCCGGAGCACTTCGACAAGGTGGCCGACGCCATGCGCGGCGGCGACAAGGCGGAAATAAAAGCCGCCATCGCCGAAGTCCGTGACGCCCTGAACCCGCACCCCGCCGGGCAGATGGAACACAACATGCCGGAAGTGGACGGCGAGAAGATCGATGGCGTTCAGCACAAGTACAATGAGACCGTGCTGTTTTTCCCCAGCCAGGGTCAAGTGTGTCACAGCTACTGCACTTTCTGCTTCCGCTGGGCCCAGTTCATCGGTGACAACGATCTGAAAATCGCCACCAAGGAAGCCGGCCAGCTGAAGAAATACATTCAGGCCCACCCGGAAATTTCCGATGTGCTGATCACCGGTGGCGACCCGCTGGTCATGAAGACCAAGAACCTGCGCGCCCATATCGAACCGCTGCTGGAACTGGAACAGATCCGCACCATCCGCATCGGCTCCAAGGCACTCACCTTCTGGCCACAACGCGTGGTGTCCGATGCCGACGCCCAGGACCTGCTGGACCTGTTCGAGGAAGTGATCGCCAGCGGCAAACACCTGGCACTGATGGCGCACTACAACCACTGGCAGGAACTGGAAACGGACATCGCCCGGGAAGCCGTACGCCGGGTACGCGCCACCGGGGCCGTGATCCGCGCCCAGGGCCCGCTGCTGGCACACATCAACGACAACGCCGACGACTGGGCGCGCCTGTGGCAGACCCAGGTCGAGCTGGGCATCATCCCCTACTACATGTTTGTGGAGCGTGACACCGGCGCCCGCCATTACTTTGAAGTGCCCCTGGCCAAGGCCTGGGAAATCTATCGCGACGCCATGAAACAGGTCTCCGGCATCGCCCGCACCGCGCGAGGCCCGAGCATGTCCAGCCACCCGGGCAAGGTGGAAATCCAGGGCGTGACCGAAATCAACGGCGAGAAAGTCTTCGCCCTGCGTTTCATCCAGGGCCGTAACCACGACTGGGTTCAGCGTCCCTTCTTCGCCAAGTACAACGAGGAAGCCACCTGGCTCAACCATCTGGAACCGGCCTTCGGCGAAGACAAGTTTTTCTTTGAAGACGAGCTGGCGGAGATGGAGAGCGAGTAAGGATCAGTTGATAGTGGATAATTGACAGTTGACAGCTACGCGGAAAAGCGTGGAATTGATCTGAAAGTAAAGAGGCCGCATCCAAAGTTTGGGCGCGGCCTCTTGCGTTTAGGTCTAAACCGACCTCTTATCGCGTCGCTGTCAACTTTCCACTATCAACTTTCAACTGCTTTTCCTTACCGCTGAATGACAGCAATAATGAATTCACCCAACTCAAGGAGAGTCCGATGAAGAAAATTCTCGCCAGTGCATCTGCTGCCGCTCTGCTGACCGGTTGTCTTGGTCAGAACGCCCTGTTCGATACTGTCCAGGACTGGAATGCCACCGCCACCAACAACAAATTCGTCAACCAGGGCATCTCTTTTGTGTTCTGGTGGGTGCCGGTTTACGGCCTGTCGTTGCTTGGCGACATCATCATTTTTAACTCCATCGAGTTCTGGACTGGCACCAACCCGATCAGCAAGGAAGGCGCCAAGGTCGCAGGGACCACCGAGACCGTGACCGACGGGTTGGGCAATGAAGCCGAACTGACCTACCACGCAGACGGCTCCATCACCGTGGTGGCCGCTGAGGAAAGCTACACCCTGATCAAACAGGACGGGAAGGTCATCAAAGTGCAGGACGACAAGCGCGAAGTGCTTGGCTCGGTGATGATGTAAGCCAAACCCAGGCGTTGTCGCCGAAGGCATAAAAAAACCGAGAAGCGAGTTACGAGAAGCGAAATGCAAAACCGGTTTTAGCTTCTCGTAGCTCGTAGCTCGTAGCTAAAAGCAACCTTCCATTCCGCCGCTACAACAACCGCGACAAGGTCACCAGCGCCTGCTCCACCCGGTTGTCCCACTTCACGGCGCAATTCAGCCGCAGACAGTTGGCGAATTTTCCGGAGGCGGAGAATAACGAGCCGGGCGCAAAACTCACCCCGGCTTCCAGTGCCTTTTCCATCAGCTCCGTGGTATCCACTTCTCCCGGCAATTCCACCCACAACACGAACCCTCCCGCAGGCCGGCTCACCCGGGTCTGTTGCGGAAACAACTGCGTCACCCGCTCGGTCATTCTTGCCACACCCCGCGCATGCTCACCGCACAGCTGGCGCAGAAACCGGTCGTAATGGCCGCGTTCCAGATAGCGTGCCAGCACCAGCTGTGAGGGTGTGGCCACCGATACCGTATTGATGAATTGCAGATGCTGGGCCTTTTCCCGATGACGCTCCGGCGCCACCAGCCACCCCACCCGCAGGCCTGCAGACAGGGTTTTTGACGAAGACGAACAGTAATACACCAAACCATTTTTATCCCAGCTCTTCACCGGGCGAGGTCGGGGTCCGCTCAGCGGCAGATCCCCGTAGATATCATCTTCCACCAACGGCACCTTGTGCTTCGACAACAACGCCAACAGGGCCTGTTTGCGTGCGTCGGAAAGCCTGACCCCAAGCGGATTGGAAAAATTCGACACCACCACACAGGCCGAAACTTTCCACCGGTCCAGCGCCAGGGTCAGGGCTTCCAGGGAAATCCCCTCCACCGGGTCGGTGGGAATTTCCAGTGCCTTCAGGCCCAGCGAATCGATCACCTGCAACAGGCCATAATAGGTGGGCGATTCAATCGCCACGGTGTCGCCGGGTTGGGTCGTCAGCTTGAGCGCAATGGCCACGGATTCCTGGCAGCTATTGGTAATCAGCACATCCTCCGGGCTCACCTCACACTGCAGCCCCGCCAGCCGCCGGGCAACCTGGGTGCACAGCTCCGGCGCCCCGGGCGGAAAGGCATAGCCCACACAGCGACGTCGTTCTTCACGCAGCACGCTGTGAAACATCCTTTCCATGGTAGCCACCGGCATATATTCCGGCGCCGGCACCGCCGCTCCCAGGTTCACCACCGACGGGTTATTCACACTCTGCAATATCTGCAGCACCCGCTCCTGGCCGGTAATCCGTCGCGGCCGCCGACTTGCCGTGGTCACCCGGGGGGCCTCGCGCACCACCGGCGGCTGGCGCACGTAGTAACCGGATCGCGGACGGGCTTCCAGCACACCACGCTGCTCCAGCTCCCGGCAGGCATTCACCGCCGTGGACACACTGACCTGTTGCTGCTCCGCCAGCACCCGCACCCCGGGCAGGCGACTGCCCACCGGGTACACCTGATCCCGGATCAGGACCTGCAGACGATCCGCCAGGCTTTGATACAACGTCATGAGATAAATACCCGATACAGTTTTTCGCATAACAACCAGTACAGATTACTATCCTTACAATCTGTACCGCTTCAATATTATTTTCTTATATCTGTATTGGCATGCG
>NZ_LWEZ01000973.1:0-694 GCF_001634945.1 Alcanivorax sp. HI0044 | reverse complement strand
TATCCGCAAGCTCGCCCGTGACATCGCCAACGCGCCCAGCGCGGCGGTCTATTCCCGGGTGGGCGTCACCACCAGTGCCCATGGTGCGCTCAGCGCCTGGCTGGTCTACGTGATCAATATCCTCACCGGCAACCTGGATCGGGAAGGGGGCGTGATGTTCACCAACCCGGCCTTTGATATCGTCGCCATGAGTGCCCTTAGCGGTGATACCGGCAGCTTCGACCGTTACCGCAGCCGGGTAAACGGTTACCCGGAATTCGGCGGTGAATTCCCGGTGACCGCCATGGCCGATGAAATGCTCACGCCGGGGTTGGGGCAAGTGAAGGCCTTTATTTCCCATGCCGGCAATCCGGTGTTGTCCTGCCCGGATGGCAGCAAGCTGGACCGGGCCCTGGCCGGGCTGGATTTCATGGTCAGTATTGATCTCTATATCAATGAGACCACCCGCCATGCCGACATTATTCTGCCGCCCACCGGGCAGCTGGAGCATGGCCAGTTTGACCCCATTTTCCAGGCGGTGTCAGTGCGCAATGTAGTGAAATACACGCCACCTCTGGTACCTCGCCCGGAGGGCATGCTGCACGACTGGGAAATCCTGCTCGGGCTCACTACGCGGTTGAATCGGCTTAAGGCACGCAGTCGACGCAGCCGCTTGAAGGTGGCGGCCACTGACCGCTTTGTCCGCAAATTGGGT
>NZ_LWEZ01000972.1:0-628 GCF_001634945.1 Alcanivorax sp. HI0044 | reverse complement strand
CCGGGAGTTGTTGCTGAACTACGCAGATGGTGATGCCCGGCGGCTGCTGAATATGCTTGAAGTCGCGGCAGATCTGGCGGATCAGGATGCACCGAAGATTGATGCAGAATTGATGCGCGAGGTGTTGCGTGATGCGGTGCGCCGTTTCGACAAGGGCGGCGACCTGTTTTACGACCAGATCAGCGCCATGCATAAATCCGTACGCGGCTCCGACCCGGATGCGGCTCTGTACTGGTTCGCCCGCATGCTGGACGGTGGTTGTGACCCGCTCTACCTTGCCCGCCGTGTGGTCCGCATGGCCAGTGAAGATATCGGCAATGCCGACCCGCGAGCACTGACGCTCTGCCTGCAGGCCTGGGATGTGCAGGAGCGATTGGGGAGCCCGGAAGGGGAGCTGGCTATCGCTCAGGCCATCGCCTACCTGGCGGTAGCGCCGAAAAGTAATGCGGTCTACAACGCCTATAATCAGGCCCGCGCGCTGGTTCGTCAGCAGCCCACCGACGAGGTGCCCCTGCACCTGCGCAATGCGCCCACCCAGCTTATGAAAGACGAAGGCTTCGGTGCCGAGTATCATTATGCCCACGATTTCCCCGAGGCCTTTGTGGCCGGGGAAAATTACTTTCCGGCA
>NZ_LWEZ01000971.1:0-675 GCF_001634945.1 Alcanivorax sp. HI0044 | reverse complement strand
CCGCATAGCTGGGGCGGGAGACGATCAGCAGGCGGCCGTCATTGGAGCTGTACATATCATCCACGTACTGGTGATGACCTTCGCCAATGAGCACGCGAATCCCCTGAAAGAACACCAGATCCAGTGGGTTCATGGCAATTGCCTTCTCCCGCTCGGTCTGGTCCGGTATGCCATTGATGCGCCCCAGTCGCTTGTAGGTGCTGGCATCAATCACATCGACCATGCCTTCCCAGTTATTGCCCACGAAAATGACCTTGCGCGGGCCATCTGGCTCGGTAGCCGGGTTGTCAGGGGATTCGTCCGCCGGCGCTTGCGGCTCCGCCACCTCCCGCTCTGCTTCCTGCGCCGGGCTACTGGCGGCGGGCGCATCACTGCTGCCACCCCCACCACACCCTGACACCAGCAAGGCGGTACTCAAGGCGATAGCACCCAAAGCACGGGGAAAGAACGGGATCTCGAAAACCGGTTGGCGCAGCAGCATGGCGATTCCTCAATAAGCCTGTTGTTGTGGATATAGAGCTGTCGATATATCGCTGCCCACAGGTTAATTGAGACGATCGTACAATCTAAATGTACTTTCCTTGTTGTTATGTAACGTATTACGCCGGACGCCCGGTGCCAGAGGCCCGACATAAAAAAGCCACCGCGAGCCCGTGGCTCGCGGTGGCTTTTTGT
>NZ_LWEZ01000970.1:0-301 GCF_001634945.1 Alcanivorax sp. HI0044 | reverse complement strand
CATGGCGGACGAGGCGCTGGCGCTGGCCGATGAGGGCTACTCGATGGTTTATACCTACGATGCCAACCAGGAAAACACGGGCATTGCTGAATTGCTGCGTCACCTGAGCGAGCAGGGTATTGAATTTAAGGACCTGCATTCACGGCAAAGTTCGCTGGAAGATATTTTCGTGGATCTGGTGCATGGCACGCCACAAGCCTCACGCGGTACGCAACACGTAAAAACTGAAACACCGGAAAGCCTCTGATGCCGTTTGGTGTTCTCGTTTGGCTGCTCCCGGAAGGATTAATCAATGAAAGTG
>NZ_LWEZ01000969.1:0-349 GCF_001634945.1 Alcanivorax sp. HI0044 | reverse complement strand
GCGTTGGCTCGATTGTGCTACAATGGTCGTTTTCCCAGCGTAGTGACCCTCCATGATCATAGTGAAAGGCTCCTTTCCCGTGAAAGAAGACGAACAGCCCCATGCGTTGGCGCTGGTGCAGGCGCTTGCCAGTGCGTCGCGGGGAGAGCGGGGGTGTCTGGCCTATGAGGTATACCTGCAGGCGGATGCGCCCAGGGTGATTATGGTGTGGCAGCAGTGGTCGAACCTGGATGCGCTGGAAATCCATTTTGGCTCCGAGCATGTGGACGCCTTTCTCGATGCCATTCCCGACATGATTGATGGCGATGTCACCTCGGCTCGCTTTGATGTGTCCAGCATGGATGGCGAC
>NZ_LWEZ01000968.1:0-454 GCF_001634945.1 Alcanivorax sp. HI0044 | reverse complement strand
TTAACGCTGCGTTCATGATTCAGGAAGAAAATCAGACAGCACGGCTGGAACGCGACATGTTCTGGCAGCTGCCCGGTGACTGGTTAAGCCAGGGCGATGCCTTGCCGTATCCGGTCACCATGATCATGGATGCATCCGGCCGGCGTCACCCACGACGCCGCGCCAAGCCGGCGGGGGAAGTGTACCGCCGTTTTGATACCGGTATTCAGGCGTGGGTGTCTCTGCGCACGCTGGATATTGAGGAAGACCTGCACCGTTTCATGCGCTGGCAGAACAGCGAGCGTGTGGCTGCCTTCTGGGAACAGAGCGGCACCCTGGAAGAGCATCGCGCATACCTGGAGAGCCAGGCGAAAGAATCGCGAGTGCTTAACCTGATCGGTTGCATAGATGATGAGCCCTTCGCTTACTTTGAAGCGTATTGGGCCAAGGAAGATCGCATCGCACCCTATTACGA
>NZ_LWEZ01000967.1:0-642 GCF_001634945.1 Alcanivorax sp. HI0044 | reverse complement strand
ATAGGCTTCTGCATCGGCCGCCAGGGAACACTGGCAACTTTCACAACTGGATCGCATTTCAAGCATCTGGATCATCCGATTAGTGCGCTTTGACTTTCTCTTTGCCGCAGCGATCACAGCGGTATACCGTCACCAGCTTTCCCTGCTTCACATCAAACTGCTTTTCCTTGCAGATCACCCACTTGTGAAAGTCGTGCTGACACATGCCTTTTTTTGGCATCTTCTTTTGCGGTTTTTTGAACGGCAGAATATCGCCCATTAGCTCAGCACCATGACTACAACTGGTAACCAGAGCATACCGTAAATTAGGTTCATCGCGGAATTGAGTGATCAGCCGGCTTCAGAACTTGTCTCATTAGCCCGCCCGGCAACCGCTGGACGCCGGATGCCCGACGACAGTCGCTCAGGCAAGGGGCTTTACGTCAGGCATCCGGCATCGAGAAGCATGCTATTTACTCTAACCCGTGAAGAACCGTAAATGAGCCCTAAAGCGAGTTCAGCAACCCCAGCCCCAGAACGATTTCTATTACCATGAACAATGCGGGGTAACGATCCAGGCGGCGATCCACCAGCCAGGACAGTAACCGGCCAGCCGCCTGGGTCGTTACCCCGCATTGTTCATGGTAATAGAAATCGTTCTGG
>NZ_LWEZ01000966.1:0-343 GCF_001634945.1 Alcanivorax sp. HI0044 | reverse complement strand
GATCACCAGCTCGAAATGTCCTTGCTCGGCATCGTAACGGAACCGGTGGTGGGGAATTTCGTCGATGTAGTAGGTGCCTTCCAGATCTTCCTCGGTGCCCAGGTAGATGTCTTCCCAGCGGTCTGCCCAGAGCTTTTCCCAGTAACGGCTGCGCCGGCCATTCTCGAAAATGTGAATGCTGGAGCGATGCCCATGGGCAATGCGCTGGCAGTTGCCGTCGTGCTTTTTCAGGCCATGGGAATAGTGATAGAACGGCGCGGTGCCGGTATCTTCTTCGCGCAGTACCACGCGTACTTCCGCCACATTTGCCGGTACCACGGTCTGGATCAGCTCCATCAGGTAC
>NZ_LWEZ01000965.1:0-501 GCF_001634945.1 Alcanivorax sp. HI0044 | reverse complement strand
GCCGGGGTTGGCTGGTTACTGGACCTGCGAAAAAGGGGAATCCCTTTCGTGGACAACGTGGGCATCGGCATCAACCTGAACTATGGCAGCGTGCTGCGCGGCGGCACCCTGGTGCTGTTGTTCAACGAGGAGTAGTGGCCACTGCTTGCGGCGGGGTCAACCGCAGTACCTTGATGCCCAGCCAGGCATAGGCTAGCGCCAGCACCGGGTTGATCAGGTTGAAGAACGCATAGAAAAGGTAATCGGTCACCGGCACCAGCAGCACCGACTGCATGTAGGCTCCACAGGTATTCCAGGGGATCAGCGGGCTGGTGATGGTGCCGCCATCTTCCAGCGCACGGGACAGGTTTACCGGGGCCAGCCCTTTTTTCTCATAGGCTTCGCGGAACATGCGCCCGGGCATGATGATGGAGATGTACTGATCGGCGGTAAGGATATTGCTGCCAAAGCAGGTCGCCAGGGTCGCGGTGATCAACCCGGCAGCGCCCTTGACCATCCCCA
>NZ_LWEZ01000964.1:0-6799 GCF_001634945.1 Alcanivorax sp. HI0044 | reverse complement strand
GCCGGACGCCCAACGTGAAATCGGCTCAGTCCGGCGTCTGGCGTCCGACGTTCATCACTGCCCCCGCATAAACAGGCGATCCAGATCCTTGATGCTCATCTGGGTCCAGGTGGGGCGGCCGTGGTTGCACTGGCCGGAGCGCTCTGTGGCCTCCATGTCGCGCAACAGGGCATTCATTTCCGGGATCGTCAGGCGACGATTGGCGCGCACACTGCCGTGGCAGGCCATGGTGGACAGCAGCTCATCCAGCTTCTGGGCAATACGTTCACTACTGCCTTGCGCCAACAAATCCGACAACACATCGCGAACCATGGATTCGCTGTCACCGTTGCGCAGCAAGGCCGGCACTTCGCGCACCACCAGGGTTTCCGGCCCGGCGCGCTCGACACCGAACCCCAGCCGGGAAAACACCTCCGGCTGCTGCTCGGCAAAATCCGCTTCACGGGACGACACCGCCAGCGACACCGGCACCAGCAATGGCTGGCTGCGCACCTTGTCGTCCGCCCAGCTCTGCTTGAGCCGCTCATAGGTAATCCGTTCGTGGGCGGCATGCATATCCACCACCACCATGCCCTGCTGGTTTTCCGCCAAAATAAAAATGCCGTGCAGCTGCGCCACCGCATAGCCCAGCGGCGGCACGGTTTCGTTGTCGCTGGCCGGCGGCATCACCGACGGCGCTGATTCTCTGACCTGCTGTCCCACCAGGGCCCCGTAGGCATCGGCCTGCCGCTGACCCTGGCCATAGCCAAACGCACCGCCGCCGGGCGGGTAGGCGTGGCCGGCCGGGCTAGACAGGGAAGACATCCCCGCACCCGCTGGCGCAGACAGCGACATATTGCCCTGACTGGGCGCCATGGCTGTATCCATGCCGGCGGCTGGCGCCCCTTCATCGACCACGGAACCGGCCAGCTCCTGCCCCGGACGTACCCCGGCAATGGCGCGATGCAATGAGCTATACAGAAAACCATGTACCATCCGTTGTTCGCGGAAACGCACTTCGTGTTTGGTGGGGTGAACGTTCACATCCACCATGGCCGGGTCCAGCTCCAGAAACAGTACATAGGCCGGGTGGCGGCCGTGGTAGAGCACATCCGCATACGCCTGGCGCACCGCATGGCTGACCACCTTGTCGCGAATCACCCGGCCATTCACATAGAAATATTGCAGGTCCGCCTGGGAGCGGGAAAACGTGGGCAGGCCCATCCAGCCGTGCAGACGCAAGCCATCGCGCTCCACGTCCACGGCCACCGCCTGCTCCATGAAACCCTTGCCACACAGCTTGGCCACCCGCGCCGCCCGCAGGGTGTCATCCAGCCCGGCGGGCAACTGGTGAATCACTTTCTGGTTATGGGTGAGACGAAACGCGGTATTGAATTCACTCAGGGCAATGCGCCGAAACACTTCTTCGAGATGATTGAATTCGGTTTTTTCGGTGCGCAGGAACCGGCGTCGGGCCGGGGTATTAAAAAACAGGTCACGCATGGTCACGGTGGTGCCACGGGGGTGCCCCGCCGGCGATACCGTCGGCGCCATATCGCGCCCTTCCACGGTCACTTGCCAGCCTTCCGCTTCGCCTTCCACGTTACTGGCCAGGCTCAATCGAGAGACGGAGCTGATCGCCGCCAGCGCTTCCCCGCGAAAGCCCAACGTGCCGATGGCTTCCAGATCATCGAGGCCGCGAATCTTGCTGGTGGCGTGCCGGGACAGGGCCAGCGGCAAATCATCACGTTCGATGCCGTTACCGTTATCGCGCACCCGCACCAGTTTCACCCCGCCCTGCTCCACATCCACGCTGATGGATTCCGAGCCGGCATCCAGCGCATTTTCCAGCAATTCCTTGAGCACAGACGCAGGACGTTCAACCACTTCACCGGCGGCAATCTGGTTAGCAAGGCGGGAATCAAGCAGCTGAATCTTGGACAAAACAAATCCTTTAGAAAGTTATCTGTCCCGACACACAACGCTCACCCGGCACGCCTGGCGTTTAGCGTGCCGACATGATGCGTGCTGCATGCCAGCGGAATATTATGAACGCGGAATTTTCAGTACCTGGCCGACCATGATCCGGTCACCATCCATACCGTTGGCCGAGCGGATAGACTGCTCGGAAACACTGTACTGCCGGGCAATTTCCGACAGTGTATCACCGGGCTGAATACGATACTCATCACCCTGCTCACGGCGCTGGGCCGCATACCAGCTATTGGGTGCCGGGTGGCTGCGGAAATAGGCGTCAATGCCGTTAAGCACCGAGCGTGCCAGCTTGGTCTGGTGCGCCGAGGAGCGCAAATTCCGCTCTTCGGTGGGGTTGGAGATAAAACCGGTTTCCACAAGGATGGAGACCATTTCCGGCTCTTTCAGCACCGCAAAGCCCGCTTGTTCCACTTTGTCGCGGTTACCATGCAGCTTGGTGACTTTACCCATTTCCAGCAGCACCTGGCGGCCCAGATAGAGACTGCCGGCCATGGAGCCGTTCATCTGTAGATCCGCCAGCACGCTGTATAACGAACTGTCGTCTTCCTCTTCTTCATACACCCCGGCTACGCGGTCAGACTCGTTGGCGATCTTGGCAAGATAGCGGGCCCGGGCACTGGTGGCCCCCCGGTTGGACAGGGCAAACACCGAGGCGCCATGGGCGCGGGCGTCGGTGAAGGCATCCGCGTGAATAGAGACAAACACATCCGCACCGTGTTTTTCCCGGGCGATCTTGCGGCGCTCGACCAGAGGCACGTAGTAATCGCCATCGCGCACCATCACCGCCCGCATGCCGGCCTTGTCATTAACCAGCGCTTCCAGCTTTTTGGCAATCTGCAGAACAATGGTCTTTTCATAGGTGCCACTGGGGCCGCGGGCACCCGGATCTTCCCCGCCGTGCCCCGCATCAATGGCCACAATCATCAACCGCTGCGCCTTGGGCTCTACCGGCTTTTGCGGCTTGGGCTTGTCGGTTTTGGCGGTTTGCAGTTCCTTGTCGAACAGGTCCACCACCAGCCGCCAGCCGTGGGGCTCAATGGGTTTGAGCAGATTGGTGCGGGTGCGCACGGACTCTTTCATGTCCAGCACCACCCGGGTTTTATCGGTGTGCTTGCCTACCCGGATATTGGCAATGGGGCTGCTGGCGTAATCCAGCGTTTTCACGTCGAAATCCAGCGCCGCGTCTTGCAGATCGAGCACAACACGATCCGGGTTGGCCAGCTTGTCGAGTTTGTGATCCACCGGCGCGGGCAAATCGAACACGATCCGGGTGTGGTCCGGCGCCCGGTGCAGGCGCACGGAATCGATGGTGGTCTGGGCAAGCGCCAGCGAACTCCAGCACAACGCTGCCAGAGTGAAGAAAAATACCGATACGGTTTTCTTGTTGTGAATGCGAGTCGTCATAAACGTTTAGTCATAGGCGTTTAGTCACCAACCCATTCCAGGGTCGCTTTTCTTCCGTGGCCATGCACGGCCAGTGTAATGGTCAAATCCGGCGTTGGCACCACTCCCGCGCCCCGCTCCGGCCATTCCAGCAAACACAGGGAGCCGGCATCGAAATAATCCCGCACGCCAATCAGCTCCAGTTCTTCCGGGTCGGCCAGGCGATACAGGTCAAAGTGATAGATATGGACGCCAGCAATCTCGTAGGGTTCCACAATGGTATAGGTCGGGCTCTTTACGGCCCCTTCATGCCCCAGGCCACGGAGCATACCGCGAACCAGGGTGGTTTTCCCCGCGCCCAGGTCACCTTCGAGATAAACGCAGCCGCCCGCCGCCAAGCGGTGGCCCAGATCAGCGCCCAATGACAAGGTTGCCGCTTCATCCGGCAAATCGTAAAACTCCTGGCTCATTGCTTGTCTGCCCCTTGCGGCAATTCATGGCCTTGCAGCCTGTGGTTCAATTGCTGGCGCAACGCCCCGAGCAAATCGGTAGCCAGCAAGCCCCGCTCACCCTGCGCCGCCGCACAGTGGTCCGCCGCCCGGGCGTGCACCATGGCACCCAGGCGAGCCGCATCAAACCCGCTCAGCCCCTGGGCCCGCAAGGCGGCAATCACCCCGGTGAGCACATCGCCCATGCCTCCGGACGCCATGCCCGGGTTGCCATCGCGAATCAGCGCCCGGCCCGGCCCGGCCTCTGCGGGCTCGCCCTGCACCAGGGTACCCAGCCCCTTGAGCAGCACGGTACCGCCATAGCGAGCAGACAGACTGTCCAATGCGGCAAACCGGTCCTGCTGAATGTCGCCAGCGGACACTCCCAACAGCCGGCCCGCTTCACCCGGGTGCGGAGTGAGCACCCAATCCGCCGTGCCGATATCCGCCTGCCCGGCGATCAGGGTCAGGGCATCCGCGTCCACCACCATCGGCTTGCCCGTTGCCAGTGCCGCATCCAGCAAGCCTCGGCCCCACGCATCCAGCCCCAACCCGGGGCCAATGGCAATCACCGTGGCCGCCTCCATCAGCGCAACAGCGTCTTCCGGGCGATCCACCCCGCGTACCATGATTTCCGGCTGGCGGATCAAAGCCACCGCCACATGGGCCGGGCGTGTAATCAACGACACCTTGCCAGCCCCGCAACGGGCGGCGGCCTGGGCACTCATGACCGGCGCGCCGGCAAAACCATGATCGCCACCGATCACCAGCACATGGCCGTAATGGCCCTTGTGGCCATCTACCCGGCGGGCGGGCAAACGGTGCTGTAGCGTCTCGGCGCCGGGGCTTAGGCAGTCCGGCTGCATCTGGGCGTAAATATCTCGCCCCACCTGCAAATCGAAAAAACGCAGCGCACCGCAATGCAACGGCCCTTCGCCGGTGAGCAGACCCCGTTTAAGACCAATAAAGGTACAGGTCATCTCCGCCTGCAATACTGGCCCCAGGGGCATGCCGCTGTCGGCGCTGAGCCCCGAAGGAATATCCAGCGCCAGCACCGGAAGCGACAACCCATTCAGGGCGCGCAACAACGCGGCCACGTCATCACGCAACGGACCTTTGAGGCCGGTGCCCAGCAGACCATCGACCAATAGGTCCGCAGAATGCGGCAGGTCGGCCTGGGTGAGCGGTTGCATGGGAATGCCGACGGCCTGACAGCGCCGGGCCATGGTCAGGGCATCGCCCTTGAGCTGATCCGGTGCAGTGGTAAACCAGATCTGCGACTGCAGGCCGGCCTCCGCCGCCAGCCGCGCCACCACATAGCCATCGCCACCGTTGTTGCCGCCGCCACACAATATCGCCAGCTTGCCGGCTTGGGGCCAGCGCTCGCAGAGGGCATCAAAGGCCGCCTGCCCGGCCCGCTCCATCAGCTCGGCGCCCGGGGTGCCGGCGGCAATGGCCAGTCGGTCCAGCTCGCGGGTCTGCGCCGCGGTGTATAAAGCAGCAGGTAGCTCGGTCACCTGTTATCCTTCGCGTTATTTCGTGCGCCTCCCGTTTACCGGGGCGCCACAACACATTTCCCGCCATTATACGCACGAGAGCCGGTTGCCCCGAAACGTCATGGATCTGAATCAACTGAAAGCCCAAATCCAGCAATGGGGCCGCGAACTCGGCTTCCAGCAAATCGGTATTGCCGATACGGATCTGCACGCCGAAGAAGCACAATTGAAAGCGTGGCTGGCGAAAGGGTATCAGGGGCAAATGGAGTGGATGTCAGCCCACGGCAACAAGCGCTTTCGCCCGGAGGAGCTGGAACCGGGCACCCTGCGGGTGATTTCCGCGCGCATGGATTACCTGCCCCCGGACACCCAGCCGGTGAAATTGCTGCAACAGAAAGACAAGGCCTATGTGTCCCGCTATGCGCTGGGCCGTGACTATCACAAGCTGATCCGCAAGCGCCTGGCAATTCTGGCCAGCCGCATTCGCGAGGCAGTTGCCGACAGTGAGCTGGCACGGGCCTTTGTGGACAGCGCCCCGGTAATGGAAAAACCGCTGGCGGCGAAAGCCGGGCTGGGCTGGCAGGGCAAGCACACCCTGGTGTTGAACCGGGAAGCGGGCAGCTGGTTTTTCCTGGGGGAAATCTACACCGACATTGCCTTGCCGGTGGACACCCCCGGCGATGACCATTGCGGCAAGTGTAAAGCCTGCATCACCGTCTGCCCCACCGATGCCATTGTGGCGCCGTACGAGCTGGATGCCCGACGTTGCATTTCCTACCTGACCATCGAACACGAAGGCAGCATTCCCGAAAACCTGCGCAAAGGCATCGGCAACCGTATTTTCGGCTGCGATGACTGCCAGCTCATGTGCCCCTGGAATCGTTTTGCCCAGCACACCGGCGAAACCGATTTCCACCCCCGCCACGGGCTCGGCGACAGCGACCTGGTCTCACTGTTTTCATGGAGCGAAGAGGAATTTCTGGAACGCACGGCGGGATCGGCGATTCGTCGTGCCGGGTATCTGAAATGGCTGCGCAATATTGCCGTGGCGCTGGGCAATGCGCCCACCACCGAGGACATCGTGCAGGCGTTGAACTCCCGGATGGATTACCCAGATGAAACCGTGCGCGAACATGTGTTGTGGGCGCTGGAGCAGCACAGCGCGGTCAATCCCTGACAACGCTTCGGCCAACTTTCGCGCTCACGCGCGGTTCGCACCTCGAGAGGTACTTGTATGTTTGAATGCTCTTCCTGCAACCATGCAGGACTTGCCGGGGTGGAGGGACCAAAGGAGCATCTGACCCAAGGGTACAGACGGTAGGAGATTTGGCCCCACCCCGCACCTATTCATACGCCGATAAAGAATCCATCGGCTGAGTTGCACCTCAGACCGACGATACCTAGCAAGCCAGCGTTCAGGTGCGCCCCGACAAGCATGTGTAACCTAGCGCAAGGGGC
>NZ_LWEZ01000963.1:0-18535 GCF_001634945.1 Alcanivorax sp. HI0044 | reverse complement strand
TGGTAGCTGCGGTCGTAGTAGCGCTCCACATAGGGCGCCGGCGTGTCCGCATGGGCAAGCGGCACGGCAGACAACAGTGCGAGGGGGAAGATCGCCGCATGGAGCCATTGTCGTATCCGCGGGCGGCGGGTCATCGGCTACCCTCCACGGACGGCAAGCTTAGCAACAACACCGCGTAGTGCTCGGCCACCGGCATGTTGCCGCCCGCCTGGGCCAGGGTCATCAAGCGATACAACACGGCCTTGTCGTGATAGAAAGCGCGCTCACGGGCCTGAGCTAAACGCAGCGCCTTGTCATGCAGGCTGCCCGCTTGCAGCGCGTTGAGTGCAGCCAGGAAATAGCGCTTGCGCACCGTGTAATTGCCGCGTGCGTCCATGGCCGCAATGTAGGCATCCGCAGACTCGGAATAGCGCCCGTGGGCGAGCAGCACTTTTGCCGCCTTGACGTGCCACTGGCTGGGGTTGGCCGCACTATCCGCCAACCGGCGATAGGCTTGCACCGCCAGGTCCACGCTACCCATGGCCAGGGCCATGTCAGCGAAGCGGATGCGTTTTTCACTGTTCAGGGCGGCCCAGTCAATCGCGCGCAAACGGGTCAGGGTTTCATGTTCAAGCATGGTGCCACGGCGATTGTCGGCGTCTATGGCCATCAAACGGGTAAAATCCCGGCGCAATTCCAGCCAGGCGATCTGGGTGTCATAGCGGCCATTGGTATCAGCAGCCACGATTTGCAGCTGGTCATCCGCCGCCACAAAGTTACCTTGCAGAATCAACTCCCGTGCCATCAACAAACGTAGCTCATGGTCATCCGGTTTGGCTTTCAGCCAGGCTTGCATATAGCTGAATGTCACCGCGTCCAGACGCGCAGTACGCAGGGATGAGGACAAGTCCCGCGGGAACAGCATCCAGCACACCACGCCGATAAGAATCAGAAAGGCGAATAATTCCGGTAGCCCAACAACCCGCAGCCGTTCAGTGCGGACATTGTAGCCGTAGCTCATTGAGCCCACGCGCCGCACTCCTGTAGTGATATAACCGGCCTTCCCTGCCGGCAGGTTTGAGTGTTGTTCCCTGATGAGACAAGGTGCAGCCCCGGGCATTGCCCAGGGTAAAGTCCAGTGGCGCCATGGCTTTCAGGGAAAAACGCAGGTTTCGTCCGTCGCGGGAAAAGGCCGTTAGCCGACCATTTGCCTGCTGCAAATACGGCACCCTGCTGTCCTGGTCGCTGGATGCCTGACCTCGCCAATGGGCGTTCGCACCGCTCAAATGCACATAACGCCCGGGCTTGTCTTCACGGTAGCCGGCCACACCGCTGCTTTGTGCCAACGCGGGAAGCGCCAGCCCGTCCGGCAGCCGTAACGTACGTAGCTGGCCGTTGCCCTGAATCCACCATTGATCACCCCGGCGGCCAATCACCATATCGTTGAAATCCAGCACCTTGCGACTGTAGTCCGACGCGAACAGCGGAAAATACGGCTGCTCACTGGCCCATTGATACACCCGTCGCAGGGACTCCAGTGAGGCATTCTTGCTGGCGATATAGGTGTGGTAGTAAATATCCACCGGTTTAAAACGATGGGGCGTTTCGGTCAGCTTGAAGGTTTCGATAACCCGCTCAAAGCCATAGAAAGGCCCGGTCCACTCATTGGTATAAATATTTTCATTCTGGTTGGGCGCGTAGACCTGGTATTCATCCCCTTTCGGGATACCAATGCCCTTCACCAGCGTCCAGGTGGGGGCACTGTTGGTGATGATCGTATCGCTGCCATTCATGTTCAACAGGCCGCCCTCACGGGCCGCTTTCAGCGCTTCCGGTGTGGGAATGGTGTCTCCACTCCACAGCACCATGCGGGTCTTCTTGCCCGGCGGCAACAGCTCGCGTTCGATATAGTTTGCCGAGCCCACCACTTCGCGCACCGGGTCCATGCGGTAGTCCGGCAGCGGCAGTCGCAGCTGCCCTTCCGGCCCGTACAGTTCCCCGGGGTTTGCCTGGGCGTCGTACCAAAAAAAAGGATGCGAGTAAGTGTGTGTTGCCGCTTCCACATGGGGCAGGGCAAACATGGCACGGGCAATACGCTGCAGCTCCGGCGCCATTTTTGGATACAACCCCTCGCTGGACACTTCCCCTTCAATCACGGAAATGGTGGTGGGGATATCAAACTTCTCGAGAATTTCATCCAGTAGCACCAGGGCATCCGCTTTCCCCCGGTACCCTTCCACTTCCGCCAGGCTGGGGAAGCCATCGCCGTCCATGTGCGCAAACAACAGTCGCCGGCCATTTTCGGTGGTCACGTCAGGAATCGGCATGTCGGGCAATTGCAGGGCGTCACGAGTGAAGGTGAGCGGATTAAGCACCCAGCGATCCCCGCCGCCGGTCTTCACCCCTGGTAGTGCGGCACGAATCAGGAAAGGCTGAAAGGCGTAGCCGCCCCAGGGCGTTACCGCCACCGGAGTAAAGGTCTGATTTTCACTACGTAATTTTAACCAGGGGGTGGCGTTGTCGTTATCCACCGGCGCAGACAACTCCAGCAGTTTCGGTAAGGTAACTTCAAACCCCATGTCCGGGTGCTGAGAGACAATCTGTGGCGGGCTTGCCGGCGTGTTGCGCGACTCAAAACCGAAGTCCCGGGCATGGGGGCCCTGCGGGTCAATGGCGGGATAACCCAGCATCAGGATGGGCACGCCGGCCTCTTTCTGTTGTGCCAGCCAGTCTTCAAAGCCATCGCTGGCGACTTCCGAATCTTCCAGCCAGATAACAATGCCCGCATAACGGCCGGCCAGCGTGCCCGCCGGCATGGGCGCATCCACCGCACGAATATCCGGCACCAGGCCCTGAAACTGCAGGGGCATCAGCCCGTAGCGCACCGCATCGGTCAATTCCCAGGTGCGCTCCTCGCTGCCGCCGTATACCAGCAGCACCTGGCGGGGCAGGATTTCCAGCTCCCCCACGCCCATCATGTCCAGCGCCGGGTTGGTGACCCAGGGAATCACGTTATGCCGGGCAATGTCGCTGGCAATCTTGCGCGCCTGGTCACGGGACCCGGGAGGCGCATAATCAATGGCGATAGTGCTGACGCCATAACGCTCACGGACCTGTTCAAACTGGCCCAGCAGCCAGGCCCTGTCTTCCTCCGGGACAGCAGTAAACTGGTCCTTGTCCGGCAACCACCGCTGGTAGAGGGACTCGGCCGCCACCGCATCCACCCGGGCCTGCACCAGCGGCATCAGCTCGAAACCACGGTTAAAAATAAACCCCGCCTGGGGATGGCGCTCGGCGATGGCATTAATTAACGCCGCCAGCCCCTGTCGTTGACGCTCACGCGCGGCCTCGTCTTTGGCAACCAGCTGATAGCTGTCCAGGGTGTCGAGGAAAAAGCCACGGTAGCCCTTGGCCCAGAGCGGTTCGATCACGGCATCGATAAAATAACTGCGCAGCGCCGGGGAAGATTGATCAAGAATAAACGAGCCCCAGTCCGGGTTTTTACCCAGCAACCAGGCCTTGTCCAGGCCAGCAAAATAATGCCGCTGGGACAATACCTCGCCCAGGCTCACATAGGCATAGAAGGTTTCGTCCCGATAGGCCTGCGGCAAACTGTCGGCCTGATCCGGCTCCACCACAGGAAAATCAAACGACGCCAATGACGACCATGGAATATCCGGGCCGTAATAAAAAGCCGCCGTTTTGGAGTCACTCTCGCCCTGTGCCGCGGCAGCGGCTACAGCAATTAAGCAGCAGAACGAGAAAATAACGTAACGAATAGATTTTCCCCTGAACAATAAGGTGCGAGCGATATTTCAGTGTATCTGAATTCGCATCAAGGCAATGTGAAATATGGTGAGCGAAGCGGCGAGTTGTAAATAAAAACGCAGCAGCGCCTGCATTTTTTTACATTCCGTTTTACAACAACCGGCTTTCTTTACCAAACTGGCTGCGCAGGAACTCCATTTGATCGCCACGGATACGGTGGCTGTTAATCAGCGCCAGATACTCCGCCATATTAGGCACATAGGGCAACGCCAGTAATTCCATCTCGATTTCGTCAAGCCGATGGCTACCCTTGCGCTGGTTACAGCGCCGACACGCCGATACCACATTCAGCCAACGGTCTTTTCCCCCGCGCGAAGTGGGCACGATATGGTCACGGGTGAGCACGTTTTCGGGAAACGGTTTACCGCAATAGAGACACAAATGCTGATCGCGCCGAAACAACGCCCGGTTGGTCAAAGGTGGTGCCGGGCGCTTGTGGTTATGGGTAACGCCATCGCAGGCGATGATCGAATGCAGAGACAGGCAGGAACGGGTGCCGGTAAGGCGACTGGTGCCGCCGTGCAGCCGGTAGATCACATCTCCCAGCGTCCAGGTCACCAAGCCACGCGCATAAAGGGTGGCGGCCATTTGCCAGTCGAGCCACTCAACCGGCGTGCCGGCTTTATCCAGGCGCAGAATGCGTTCACTCATGGGCAACCTCAGCAATGTGATCACGCAAGGAGTTATTCAGAAACTCCGCAGATATAAACGTAAAGTAATGACGATTCTGCGACACAAGGGTCGGCGACAAGGAGCGGGGAGAGGCAGGAGCACCGTCCGGCATGGACCGGCGGAGGAAAGTGGATTGCCTGTGGCTGTGTATGAACACGATGGCAGCGCCTTTACCCGGTTATCTCTGATTAACCTGCCACGACAGGCTAATCACAGACACCGGATTGAATAAATAATAAACAGCTCGCGGTAATGGCCGCAACTTTCTTTATCCTCGCTTATCCGTTGCTTCACTCTGGTTCATCCTGCGCAGCAGCACGAAACACTGGCAAACGGTAACAGCTCATTACCCGCGTGCCGGTATTATCGCCATCCGTCATGATCGCCACCGCATCCACTGCGTTCACCTCCATGCCATGAAAACGCCTGAAATCGGCCTGCACATTGCGCGAGAACCGGTGCCAGGTGCCGGCACCACCCGGTCCCTGCACCACGACCATCTCTGCCTGGCTGGCAAACGGGTTGGGCCAGTGAGCGCCGGGCTCGGCATCACGGGACCAGACATAGTTGATGGCCCGCGTCTGCCAGGGCAACCAGCCTTTTTTCACCACGTACACGCGAGCCTGAAAGTCATCCCCCGCCTTGCTTTGCTCCAAGGTGTCAGGCCAGGGCGGGATGACTTCCCCCTGCCACTGCCAGGTCAGCCAGGGTGTCTGGTTGAGATCCACCTGTTGCTCTTGCACCAGCCCCGACGCTGTTCCCTGCGCATCAGCATGCCAGCAACCGTTAACTTGGCGGTACTTCGTATGTCCTGTGAATTCCACTTCCCGCCAGCCCTGCGGCACATCCGAAACCGCCAGAGCAGGCATCAGGGCCAAAGACATCGCCACCCAGCGTGGTATACATTGGACTTGCCGGTCACAAACAAACCTCGTTTTCATGGGCCGACCTCCTAAAATACGCTGTTTACTGTGCCATTAGCCGAAGGCAGACACCATGCAGTTTGATTACATCATTGTCGGCGCCGGTTCTGCCGGCTGCGTACTTGCCAACCGCCTTTCCGAAAATCCGAATAATCGCGTATGCCTGCTCGAAGCTGGCCCCGCCGATAACAGTCTGTTCATTCGGATACCAGCAGGCATCATTTTGATGATGCGTTCCAACGCACGTAACTGGCGTTACTACACCGTACCGCAAAAGGCGCTGAACAATCGCCAAATCTATATTCCCCGCGGGAAAACCCTGGGTGGCTCCTCCGCCGTTAATGCCATGTGCTACACCCGGGGCCACCAATCGGACTACGACCACTGGGCCGCCCTGGGTAACAAAGGCTGGGGCTTTGACGACGTGCTCCCTGTTTTCAAACGCTCGGAGCATTATGAAGGCGGTGAAGGCCCCTTCCATGGCACCGGTGGCAAGCTGAACATTGCAGACCTGCGCTTCACCCACCCGGTGAGCAATGCCTTTATCAAGGCCGGCGTGGAAGCCGGCCACCCCGCCACCGACGACTTCAACAATGATGTCCAGGAAGGCGTGGGCATGTACAAGGTCAACCAGAAGGACGGTGAACGCTGCGGGGTGTCCAAGGCCTACCTGCACCCGGTGATGGACCGCCCCAACCTGACCGTGCTTACCAGTGCACTGGTAAACCGCATCCTGTTCGAAGGCAAGCGCGCCATCGGTGTGGAAGTGGAACACAACGGCCAGATCCGCACCCTGAAAGCGGAGAACGAAGTCATCCTGTCCGGCGGTGCGATCAACTCTCCCCAGGTACTGAAACTGTCCGGGGTAGGCCCGGCTGCCGAGCTGGCCGAGCACAACATCCCGCTGGTCCATGAGCTGCCCGGTGTCGGCGAAAACCTGCAGGATCACCCCGATGCCCTGGTGGTACACAAGAGCCTGCGCAAGGACACTCTGAGCCTGGCGCCCGGCGCGCTGATCACCACTGGCCTGAAAGGCATCTTCAATTTCTTCTACCGCCGCAATGGGCAGCTTACCTCCAACGTGGCGGAAGCTGGCGGGTTTATTAAATCCCGCCCGGAAGAGACGATCCCGGACCTGCAACTGCACCTGACCGCGGCCAAGCTGGACAATCACGGCCTCAACACCTTGTTCAGCATGGGCTACGGCTATTCCGCCCACGTCTGCATCCTGCGACCCAAAAGCCGTGGCAATATTACCCTGCGCGATGCCAACCCGCGCTCACCGGCCCTGATCGACCCGCGCTTCCTGGAACACCCGGACGACATGGAAGGCATGGTTCGCGGTGTGAAGGCCGTTCGCAAAATCCTGGCGCAACAGGCGCTGAATGACTGGCGCGGTGAAGAACTGTTCCCGGGCAAGGACACGCAGAGTGATGAAGAGATCCGCGAGTTCCTGCGCCAGAAGTGCGACAACATCTATCACCCCGTGGGCACCTGCAAAATGGGCAGTGATGACATGGCGGTGGTGGACGCGGACCTGCGCGTACACGGCCTGGAAGGCCTGCGCGTGGTAGATGCTTCCATCATGCCGACGCTGATTGGTGGTAACACCAATGCCCCGACCGTGATGATTGCCGAAAAAGCGGCTGACGCGATTCTCGGCGCGTAACACAGCGGCAAGCGGCAACGCTGTTTGAGGACAGGGGGGGGGGCGGGACGCCACACGGCAACCGCCCCGCCCGCGAAGAATGGGCAGGCGTTCCCTTCCAGGGAACGAACCGAGCGCAGCGAGGCAACAGAGGCATCCGATGCACTTTCTTTCTGACCTGTCGAACCCGGACGCCTGACCGGTCTTAGGGTTCGTCCCTCAAGAGGAACGCCTACAGCGGCTTCGTGGAAAACCCGAAATCTGGAGCACGTTTCCAGCCTTTACTGTCTATCACGTTGTCGCGCGCAACTCCTCGCTTGTTTCACCCTACTGTCATATTTTTTTTACACACTGCCCCCCTTCTGGTGATTGCGTGATATCCGTTTGGGGGGATGTATGATCGATGCAGTTTCATCACCGCGTGCACAATTGGTCGAATTGCTGTGGCAGCTTAAACAGAATTTTGATCAGGAAAATGACAGCAGTCTGCGATTTGTTCATTTCAACACGCTGCTGAACGACCCGGTCTACCGAGCGGAAATCATTACCCGCGCCATTCAAAGTGACAACCGAAAAATCCGGGCGCTGGGGCTGAAGCTTCAGGAGGCCAACCGGGACGGCGTATTGCTGCACAAACGCCCTACCGCCAGCCTGCCGACCCCACTCACCAACCCGGATATCGCGGAAACCCTGGGCAGCAGACACCCCTCCAGCGGTAAACCTTCAGGCCTCTATGCCTGGGTTGCCCTGGCCGTCGTTGTGCTGTGCATGGCGGGCTATTTTGCCTATGACCCGGTGCGCCAGTTGATCGCCGGGCAGCAAACCATCAAAGGCTCCCTGTTCGGACAAAACACCTGGCATGCCGGCACCACCTGGGTACTGGATGGCATTGTCTATGTGGAAGCGGGCGGCAGTCTGACCATCGAGCCCGGCACACGCATTGAAGGCAAACCCGGCTCCGCCCTGGTAATTACCCGGGACGCCACCCTGTTCTCCCGTGGCCAGGAAAACGCACCCATCGTCTTCACCAGCACCCAGCCGGAAGGCACCCGTACTGCCGGCGACTGGGGCGGTGTGGTCATGCTCGGCAGCGCACCGGTTAACGTGGCCAACGCACATATTGAAGGCATTCCCGACGGCGATACCCGGGGAGCCTTTGGCGGCAGCGATGCGGACGGCTCCTGCGGTGTGATGGAATACACCCGCGTGGAGTTCGCCGGCTTCGAGGTCTACGCCAATAACGAATTGAATGGCCTGACCCTGGGCGGCTGTGGCAGCAGCACCATTATTCGTAATGTGCAGGTCCATCGCGCACTGGACGACGGTATCGAAGTGTTCGGTGGCACAGTGGACCTCAAGCACATCATTATTACCGGTGCTGCGGACGACTCGCTGGACTGGGATATGGGCTGGCGTGGCCGGGTACAGTTTCTGGTCGTGCAACAGCATGCCAATGTGGGCGACAATGCGTTTGAAGGCGATAATCTCAAGGCGAATCCGGATGCCACACCCATTTCCGCGCCGGTCATGTATAACGTGACCTTGATCAGCCCGCGCAGCCATGAAAAATACCACCGGGCGATGACCCTAAAAGTGGGCACCGGCGGGCATTTCAACAACATGATTATTGACGGTTTCTCCGGGGAAACCATCGACCTGAAAGGCGGCGAGACCGTGCGCCGTATTCAGGAAGGCGAGCTCACCTTCAACAGTATGATGGTGCATAAAGTGGGCAGCCGTGGCCTGACGTTCTTCGACTCAGAAAACATGGACAATGATGACGATAACGGTTTCGACGAGCGTCGTTATTTCCAGAGCCGTTCCGTGGGCGCCCAGTTTGGCACCGACCCGTTGCTCACCCGCGATGCGACCAGCACCTCCCATCCGGACTTTGCCCCCACCTCACGCTCTCCTGCCCGTAATGGCGCCACGGCGATCCCGCAGGGAGAGTTCTGGGATGAAGCAGCGGATTATCTCGGTGCCATGCGCCCGGGCAGCGCGCAGACATGGGCCGACAACTGGACGGCGTTTCCGTTGAATTAGGGAGCCTCTGAATGTCGGCTTACGGCTACGCCTAAGCCGACCTGCGGGACTGCCCGCGATACATCAGTTGAAAGTTCAAAGTGAAAAGTTGAAAAGGAAAACCGGGGGAGCTTTTCCGGTTCCCCTGTCTGAGCTTGTCGCTCAGACCCGCACCTCGACCTGCACTTTTTTCGCAGCGCGCCCCATCATCTCAATGACTTTTTCACGGTCGCGTTTTCTCATGATGTCGCTCTGCACGTGCAGACTGAAGCCTTCCGCTTCATAGTCCACGGCCACCGTTTTGTCCTGCTTCAGGTCCGTGGCGGAGCGGGCCAGGGTGCGCAAGATGGTGTTCTTGTCGAAATTACGGATGCGCTCCAGGTCGATGTGGATGCCAAAGCCATCGGTTTGCGCAGACACATAACGGTTCTTTGCCCCCGCATCCCGTTTGGCACCCAACGCCTCGAACACGGGGATCGGCCGGTTAAATCCCTTGACCTGAATGTCACCCATGCTGCGGCACTGAATCCGGTTATTCACCAGCGCCTGGGTCGCCTCCGAGATCAACACGCCGCCTGGCCGGCAGGCGGATTCCAGGCGGCTGGCCAGATTCACATCCGTGCCCAGAATGGTGTAATCCATGCGCGAATCGGTACCAAAGTTGCCCACCGTGGCGTAACCGGTATTGATGCCAATACGGATTTCCAGCTTGTGGTCGATGCCTTCGCGCTGCCAGCGCTGGCGCAGCAGCTTCATTTGTTCCTGCATCTCAATGGCCATCAAGACACAACGGTAGGCATCTTCCTGGGCGCCTTCGCTTTTCGGATCACCAAAAAAGATCATCACCGCATCACCAATGAATTTATCGATGGTGCCACCGTGACGCAGGGCAATGCGCGTCATCTCGCTCAGGTAGGTGTTGAGCATTTTGGTAAGCGTGGTCAGCGGCAGCTCTTCGGAGATGGCACTGAATCCCTTGATGTCGGAAAAGAACACGGTCAGGCGCTTGCGTCGGGTTTCCAGCTTGGCGTCACGTTTGCCGGAAAAAATCGATCCCCATACCTGGGGCGGCAAATACTTGGCCAGCTTGCGGGACATATCCACCGCCTGCTTCTGCTGGCGCCTCACCAACTCCTGTGCCTGCTTGAGGTAACGAGCCTGCAGGTGGGCAAACGCGGAGGAGGCACCCACATAGATCCCCAAGCCCAGCATGGAAATCACCGACAGCAACACCGGCGTCTGTTCCGGCGACAGCACCTGAAAGCCCAGCACCCAGCCCATCAGCAAAGCACCAACCCCGGTCATCAACACATTCAGCAACCAGGGTTTCAGCCCGCCACTGCTGACCGAATTGGCGTGCACGATAATCAGCAGCACCATGGCCGGCACCAGTGAAAAGTGCAGCAACGCACACACCAGGCCAATCACCATGGCGTCAGCCTGCATCAGTAATTTGTGCACTGGCTTGGTGGGCCGGTCCTGCTTTTCAAACAGGAACAGCAGCCCCTGGGCCGACATGGGGTAAATCAGCAGCCCCGCCACCCCCAGCATGTATAACTCGGGAAACAGGTTCAGCTTCAGGCCCGCCATCAGAATCATGGCGGCCACCAGAAAGGCCAATAGCCGGATGTAGTTTGCCTGACGGCGCGCCCGCTCCATGGGACCCAACTGGGGGCGGCGAGCTTTCTTTTTCGTCATGGAGGTCGTCATGTGATCCGCTTCACGCGATTTCTGCGAAGCTTAGCGGTTTAGTCTCTAAGAAAAAAGACTGGGATGACTAAAGGTAGGCGATTCCCTGCCACCGGAAAACGGGCGCACTCTGCAACTGGGACTCATCTGCGATTCGGGCTACCATGGCGCCGTTGTAATAGGAGCCCTGAATGGACACCCTCACCGCCCTGACCACCCGTGTATCCGCCCCGCGCCTGGAAGCCCCCGGCCCCAGCGATGAGCAACTGGACATGTTGCTGCGTGCAGCCATTCGTGCCCCGGATCATGGTCTACTGCGCCCGTGGCGCTTTATCGTGCTGCAAGGCCGCCAGCGCGAACGTCTGGGCGACATCATGGTGGCCCACCTGCTGGAAGCACAACCGGACGCCGACAACCGTGCTCAGGAGATTGCCCGCAGCAAGGCCCTGCGTGCCCCCACCATTATCATTGCCGTGGCCGAAGTGACCGAGGGCCACAAGATTCCGGTCTGGGAGCAGGTGCTCGCTGTGGGCGCATCCGTTCAGAACATGATGCTCGCGGCTTACGAACAGGGTATCGGTGCCATGTGGCGCACCGGGGCCATGGCAAACTCTACCCTGGCCAAGGAAAAGCTCGGCTTTGCGGCCAAGGATCAGGTTGTCGCTTACCTTTATCTGGGTAAACCAGTGGGCAGTCTGAAATCCCTGCCTAACGACGCCCCCGCTGACTTCCTCCGCGAATTGCCATGATAGATCTGGCTGCTCTGGCAGAACAGGTCCGCAATGCCATTCCGCTGACCCGGCATCTGGCCTTTCAGCTTGAAACATTTGATGGCCAGGCGCTGACACTCACCGCGCCATTGGCCGTCAACCACAACGACAAAGGCACCTTTTTTGCTGGCAGCCAGTCGGCCCTGCTGACACTCGCCGGCTGGAGCCTGACGACCCTGCTGGCCCGCCAGGCAGGCGTGGATGCGGACGTGGTTGCCGTCAAGACCGGGCTTGAGTACCAGCTGCCCCTGGACAGCGATATCCACATTACCGCCACCGCCAGTACCGACGGCATCAGCCGCTTCCAGCAGCGCCTGACACGCCGGGGAAAAGCCACGCTGACGGTTTTGGCGCAGGGTACCAGTGCCAACAGCGCGCAGGTCTGCGAGTATCAGGGTCTTTATCTTGCGAAGGATCGGACCCCATGACAGCTGACAGCACCATCATTACCACTCACTTCTATTTGCTGGCCTATGCGGGCTGGGCATTGTTTTTGCTCATCCTGCTGATCAGCGCCCGTTCCCTGGCCGTGTTGAGCGGCAAAACTAAAGCCGACGGCTTTCCCCCATATCACTACAACCCGGCCTGCCCCCTCAATCGTCTGCATCGGGCCTATCTGAACACGCTGGAGTTACTCGGCATCCTGATTGTCGTCGGCGCCACCGCTTTGTGGCTGGGCAACACCGAACTGAGTGCCTGCCTGCTCCCCTGGATCGTTGCCGCCCGTGTGGCCCAGAGCATTATCCATCTGGCCGGCGTGAACCACTGGCTGGTGCAGATTCGCTTCGGTTTCTTTCTGGTACAAGTGGCGTTAGTGAGCTGGCTGGCTGTAGACCAGGCCTGCACATTGCTGTCACTGTTCAAACCCTGAACAACCGGCGGCATGAGGCTTGCCTCACGCCGCCCCCTCCGGTACTCTACGCGCCCTCAAGAGTTGCCCAGTGCGCTGTTGACGACAATCTGGTGAGGTGTCCGAGTGGCCGAAGGAGCACGCCTGGAAAGTGTGTATACCGCAAGGTATCGAGGGTTCGAATCCCTCCCTCACCGCCAAACATGAAAGCCCCGCAAACGCGGGGCTTTTTTATGCCGCTTCGCGGCCGCAACACGGTTCACGTAGCACGCAACACGCCCCCCGAACCCTGCGGCCACAAGGAGGCAGCTCCCAGGCATTAGTGTCAGGCCTCAAGCGTATAGTGCTCCACCATCACTTGCCCGCGATTCACTCAACTCGCTAAAGTAGACGTTCATTTTGCGGGGAATATCCATGACTCATACCCACGGCTGGCTAGCTCGGCTGGAGCAGTTGGGCAACCGGCTTCCCCACCCGACCTTGTTATTTGTCTGGCTTTGCCTGCTGCTGCTTCCCCTCACCGCATTACTGGGTGCACTGGATATCACCGCGGTTCACCCTCTCACCGACGACACCATTACCGCCCGCTCACTGCTCGACGGTGACGGCCTGCGTTATCTGTTCACCACCCTGGTGGGCAACTTCACCAGCTTTGCGCCACTGGGCGTGGTGCTCGTCGCCATGTTGGGCCTGGGCGTAGCCGAACAATCCGGGCTGCTGTCGGTGAGCCTTGCCAGCCTGGTAAGGCGCGCCTCCGGCAGCGCGCTGGTGTTCACTGTTGCGTTTGCTGGTGTACTCTCCAGCCTGACCGTGGACGCCGGTTATGTGGTACTCATTCCCCTGGCCGGGCTGGTCTTTCAACTGGCGGGACGCCCCCCTATCGCCGGTATCGCCACCGCCTTTGCGGCAGTCTCCGGCGGCTTCAGCGCCAACTTGCTGGTGGGGCCGGTGGACGCCACCCTGGCCGGGCTATCCACGGAAGCAGCGCATATTGTTACCCCGGACCGGACCGTGGATGCCACCGGCAATTACTGGTTCATCATCGCCTCCACCTTTCTTGTCACCGGGTTGGTGACACTGGTCACCCGCAAGCTGACCGAACCTCGTCTGGCGCACTCCCATGCATCCACGGACACTTCCCCGGAGGTGCCGCATACACATCCCCGCGCCATGCGGTGGACTGGCCTGACCCTGGTGGTGCTGCTCGCCGGGCTGGCGTTACTGGTACTGCCAAGTGACGCGCCACTGCGCCATCCCGACACCGGCAGCGTACTGGGCTCGCCATTCATTCATGGCCTGGTGGTCATCGTGGCATTGATTGCGGGGATCTGCGGAGCGGTGTACGGCCGGGTCAGTGGGCAATTTCGCAGCAGTGGCGACATTATCACCGCCATGGAGACCACCATGGCCTCCATGGCCGGGTATCTGGTGCTGATGTTTTTCGCCGCCCAGTTCGTGGCCTGGTTTAACTACAGCCAGTTGGGCCTGCTACTGGCAGTGAAAGGCGCCGCCTGGCTTGGCGCACTATCGGTGCCCAAAGTGATACTGCTACTGCTGTTCGTTATACTCACTGCGCTGATCAACCTGATGATCGGCAGCGCCTCGGCCAAGTGGTCCATCCTCGCACCGGTATTTGTTCCCATGCTGATGCTGCTGGGCATTTCCCCCGAGGCCAGCCAGGCGGCCTACCGGGTCGGCGACTCCAGCACCAATATCATCACCCCGTTAATGCCCTACTTTGTATTGGTACTGGGCTTCGCCCGGCGCTATCAGCCGGATACCGGCATCGGCACGCTGATTGCACTGATGCTGCCCTACAGCCTGACACTGCTGCTGGGGTGGTCTGTATTGCTGGGTGTGTGGATCGGGTTTGGCTGGCCGCTGGGGCCGTGAGTTGAAAGTGAAAAGTTTAAAGTTGAAACGCGTGACAGGTCACTCTGATCAGAACGCAAAGAGGCCGCGCCCAAGTCACAGGCGCGGCCTCTTAATTTGAAAACGGTTAAAACGCTTACTCTCGCTTCAACTTTCAACTTTCAACTTCTAGCTATTATTTGATCAACCGAATCGTCAGCGGATAACGGTAGTGCTCTCCACCATTGGCCTTTACGGCAGCCACGATGGTCATCACCAACCAGAAGATACCAATAATCGGCAGCAGGACGGCACCAATCACCACGAAGGTGAGCAGGAAGGCAACAAAACCTGCGATGGAAATAGTGATATTGAAATTCAACGCTTCCTTGCCCTGGTCATCCACGAAGGCACTATCGTCTTTTTTAACCAGCCAGATCACCAGTGGCCCCAGAATATTGCCGAACGGAAATACCATACCGACAAAGGCCAGCAGGTGGCATGCCAGACCCAGGCTCCGCTCTTCCTGTTTCGCCAGTCCATTGCTGTTATTTTCTTCGCTCATTCAAAGGTTCCTTGTTGAAAAATAAAACCCGCCACCATCCTTGCTACTGACGAATGGTGCGACGGTTGGGGAGGGGTTGTTCGCTGTTGGAGCGGAACGGGTTGATATCAATGCCGCCCCGGCGAGTAAACCGGCCGTACACGGTCAGATGGCGGGGCGAACACTGGGCCATCAGGTCCACGAAGATCTGTTCGATAATCTGTTCGTGAAACCCCTGGTGATTACGCAGTGACACCACATAACGCAAGAAACTGGCCGGGCTGATGGCACGGCCGGTATAGCGGATCACCACGGTAGCCCAGTCCGGCTGATCGGTAACCGGGCAATGGCTGCGCAGCAGATGGGAATAGAGCTGCCCGGTTTGCTCCGAGCCCTGATCACATAGCAGCAGGTCCGGGCGATACTCATAATGCTCAAAGGACAAGTCGATATTGTCCACGCAATCACCCCGGTCTTCCCACACGGGAAAACCCGCAGATTCCTGTAGCGAATACAGCAGCACTTCGATATTGCCACCCACCGTCTGCGCCACATCTTTCTCGATGGCAGCGCGCACCGCGTCACGACTCTCGAAGCGGGTATTGGCAAACGAATTCAGATACAGCTTGAGGGATTTGGACTCAACAATATTCGGGGTAGTACAGGGAACGCGCAGTTCGCACATGGCCACCATGGGCTTGCCCTTCTCGTTGAGCCAGGACAACTCATACGCATTCCAGATATCGGTCCCGTGGAAAGGCAGAGTGGTGTCTTCCAGCTCCAGGGACTCGCGGGCATCCCAGCGCGGCACCGGACACAACAGCGAAGGCATGTACTCGTCAACATACTCGCTGGAGCGGCCCAGCGGCGTTTCCTTAAGATAGCTCATGATAACCTCTTGGCACTCCCGTCCATGGGACTGGCTTTAATCATAGCCGGATTTAGCCGGTTTCGTTAGTGCCGAATACCGGTACCACGATGCAGCAACCACAGCGCAAATAAGTAGAAAGCGATCACAAACGCCAGAATGGCCCCCAGGGAAGCGTATACATTCACGTCGCTCACGCCCAGTACCCCGTAACGGAAGGCATTGACCATATAGACGATGGGGTTGGCAAGGCTCACCGCCCGCCAGAACTCCGGCAGCAGATCAATGGAATAAAAGACCCCGCCCAGGTAGGTCAGCGGTGTCAGGATAAAGGTGGGGACAATGGAAATATCGTCAAACTTGTTGGCGAAAATCGCATTGATAAAGCCCCCCAAAGCAAACAATGCTGCCGTGA
This sequence comes from Alcanivorax sp. HI0044, assembly GCF_001634945.1. Classification (NCBI taxonomy): domain Bacteria; kingdom Pseudomonadati; phylum Pseudomonadota; class Gammaproteobacteria; order Oceanospirillales; family Alcanivoracaceae; genus Alcanivorax; species Alcanivorax sp. HI0044. The sequence goes on along the minus strand of NZ_LWEZ01000963.1, from coordinate 2,476 downwards.
GAATCACCACCGTGATGGTGATAAAAACGTGCTGCATGGACAGGTGAGTAAAGAACAGGCTGAGCAGGCTGACAATCAGTCCCACCAACATGCCACGCACCATACCGCCGACAATATAGCCGTTGAGAATCACATGAGACGGCATCGGCGACACCAGCATTTCCTCAATGGAATGCTGGAATTTGGTGGAAAAGAACGAGCTCACCACATTGCCGTAACTGTTCTGGATTACGCTCATCATGATCAACCCCGGCACGATGTACTGCATGTAATCGAACCCGCCCATATCGCCGATACGACTGCCAATCAGGTTGCCGAAAATCACGAAATACAGCGTCATGGTAATCGCTGGCGGCAGCAGCGTCTGCGGCCAGATACGGGTAAAACGGCGAATTTCCTTGGTTACCAGGGTCAGAAATGCCACCCATTGCTCACGAGCACTCATGATGCTTGCTCCCCCGGCAGGTTCTGCTCGACCAGCCGCACAAACAATTCTTCCAGCCGGTTTGCCTTGTTGCGCATACTCATGACGTCAAAATCGAGCCGCGCCAGCTCCACAAACAGGGTATTGAGGCTTTCGCTTTTCGGCACCGCCACTTCCAGCGTCTTGGCATCGCGCAGAGACACCTGAAACCCTTCCAGTTGCGGGGCTTCACTAACGGGCCGGGCCAGATCGAGAATGAAGGTCTCTACCTGCAGTTGCTCCAGCAGGGATTTCATATCGGTATTTTCCGCGATAATGCCGTGGTCAATAATGGCGATATGGCGACACAGGGACTCTGCTTCTTCCAGATAGTGGGTGGTCAGAATGATGGTTTTCCCTTCCGCATTCAGCTTGGTCAGAAAATCCCACATGGAGCGGCGCAGTTCGATATCCACGCCAGCGGTGGGCTCGTCCAGAATCAGCAATTCCGGCTCATGAACCAGGGCACGGGCAATCATCAGCCGGCGCTTCATGCCACCGGACAAGGTCCGCGACTGTTTGTCGCGCTTGTCCCACAGACCCAGTTGGCGCAGGTACTTTTCCGCCCGCTCACGGGCCAGTGGCGCGGGAATGCCATAGAAACCCGCCTGGGTCACCACGATATCAAACACTTTTTCGAACTGGTTGAAGTTGAACTCCTGTGGCACCACACCGATCTGCTTCTTGGCCAGAGACCGCTGGGTATCCAGGGAATAGCCAAAGATGCTCACATCACCACCGGATTTATTGACCAGTGAACTGATCACACCAATGGTGGTAGATTTGCCGGCCCCGTTGGGGCCCAGCAAGGCAAAGAAATCGCCCTTCTTCACATCCAGATCAATACCTTTGAGCGCTTGCACGCCATTGGCATAGGTTTTGGTCAAATTGCGAATTGTCAGCGCGGACAAGGCACACCTCGTCAGAAGTCGGTAAACGGAGAGATCGGTTTAGAAATGCGGTTACAACGCACGATGGCAGTGATCACCACGCCATATCCAGTGAAGCTGGCCGCCACTGAACCACAGCCACAGCCCTTCCATCATCCAGGGCCAGTCATCCTCGGTAATGCGCCGGTGCCCATGCAGTTCGGCCACCAGCACGGCAAGAATGGTGTCGTGGGTCACGTGCACGTTCAGGTGGCCCGGTGCCGGTTCACGCTCGCTCAGGTACCGGGCCAGCTTGGCGCGGCCTTCTGCCGGCGACAGCATGCCCTCAAAGGGTTGCTGTAAGTGCTGGTTAAGGAATTTAAACGCACCCATCTTCAGAAACGTGGGGCCGACCTGATTCAGGTCTTCCACGTAACAGCCAGGCTCCACCAGGGTGGTATCGGTGGTGATTTCGGGAATCGTCTCCAACAGCCCTGCCTTGCGGGCGCCTTCGGCCATGGCCTTGGCGGTATTCACGCAGCGCCCCACCGGGCTGGAAAAAAACGCATCCACTGGCCGCGCCAGCTGGCTACCCCACTCCCGGGCCATATCGATGCCTTCCGGGGTCAGGGGCAGGCGGTAATCGGCAAAACCGTTCTTGGCCAGTTCACGCACAGAGTGCCGCGTCAGCAAATGAACGGGTTTGTCCTGCGGTAACAGGTTAAGGGCTTCCAGCAATCGCGGGTGTAGGCGCGCCATAGTCTCTTCACTTTGGGTCAGGCCTTAGTGTACGGAGCGCCATAGCGAAAGCAAACCATGAGAGGGGAATTAGGGAACCTCTGAAAAACTCCTTGCGTACTCAGTCTTTCAGTCTGGTTCGCAATCTATACCCCATTCGGGGCACAGAGGGCGCGCTTTTGAAGGTGTCCCCTAACTGGGATCGAGATATGTCCATCCATCGAAAAAGCGCAACAACGAGTGCGGGCCAGCCTGGATGACCCGAAGCACCCGTTCGGGCATAAAGGCGCGGCCTGAAGCGCACACCTGCTGCGCCTTGCCTCTCGGAAAGGGAACCACCCTGACCATCAAGACAAGACGCAACAGCTGCACGCTTCAGGCCACGCTGAGCATGCAAGGAGTTTTT
>NZ_LWEZ01000962.1:0-541 GCF_001634945.1 Alcanivorax sp. HI0044 | reverse complement strand
GGTTGATAATGATGAAGTCGATTCCCTCGGTGCGGGCATCGTGTACGCGCTCGACCAGCTCGTATTCCGCGTTGCTTTGCAGATGCTGCAGGTGATGGCCGGCCGTGCTGGCCTGTTCCTGCAGTTGCTGGTTGATGTCCGCCAGGGTGGCATGGCCATACTTGTCCGGCTCGCGGGTGCCAAGCAGGTTCAGGTTTGGGCCATGTAAGACCAGAATGGAAGCCAAAACGGGTCCCCTTGCGAATTTGTCGTTATTTGCAGTGATCGTGCTGGAAAAATCCGGATTAGTCCGGGCTTTCTTGCACAAATGCAATATTAGGGGCAAACCATGACAGAAAAAAGGGCTTTACAACATTCGTTACAAGTTACCGGAAGATTGCGTGATATCGGTACCATTTCATGGGGGTTGTATAGGCGGTATGCCTTGGGCTATATAACGAGGCGGCTGAGAGAGCCTGCTTGCTAGCAAGCTCCCTCAGCCTATTGTGATGGGTAAAGGTGGCTGGATAGGGGGGCGCGTTACAACGTCGGCATGACCCGC
>NZ_LWEZ01000961.1:0-1133 GCF_001634945.1 Alcanivorax sp. HI0044 | reverse complement strand
GCTTTTCCCGATGCTAAGGCTTCGAAAAATAAATACTTTTTCGATAATGCCTTGACAGAGTGAGTGCCTCTAAGTATTATTTGCGCTCGATTTTGATGCGGGGTGGAGCAGTCTGGTAGCTCGTCGGGCTCATAACCCGAAGGTCGTAGGTTCAAATCCTGCCCCCGCTACCACTTAGAGGAACCAGAAAAACATCTCTGGTTCAAAGCGGACAAAAAGCCCCTCTAGCAGGGGCTTTTTGTTATCCGCAAACCGACCCGGTTAGTGGGAATGGGCGGTGGATACACGGTCGTTGTGCGGCAAAGCTGCAATCGCTGTGACATCCTCGGGCCCATTTTTTGTTTGTACCGTCGGAAAGTTTTATGTCAAAACGCACGGAACAATTAACGGAGCTGCTCGCTCCGGTAGTGGAAGATCTGGGCTTCGTGCTCTGGGGTGTTGAATACATCCAGGGGCGCGGGGCTGTTCTGCGTGTATTTATTGACCATGCAGACGGTATCTCGGTAGATAATTGCGCGGCCGTGAGTCACGAAGTCAGCGGCGTGCTGGATGTGGAAGATCCGATTTCCGGTGAATATAACCTTGAGGTGTCTTCACCGGGCATGGATCGGCCCATGTTCGAAATTGCGCAGTATGTCGATTACATCGGTGAAGATGTGCAGCTCAAGTTGCTGGCACCGGTAAGCGGCAAGCGCAAAATGACGGCGGCCATTGTGGCCGTGGATGGCGATACGCTGGTGGTGGAGCTGGATGGCGAAACCTTGCGTGTTCCTTACAGTCAGGTAGATCGTGCCCGGTTGCAGCCCCGCTTCGACTGAGTACGCCCTGAAGAACTTTAGTCTTTGTAAAGGCCTGGCCATGAACAAAGAGATCCTGCTGGTAGCGGAAACCGTATCAAACGAGAAAGGTGTAAGCCGAGACGTAATCTTCGAGGCCATTGAGCTGGCACTCGCGGCGGCCACCAAGAAACGTTTCAAGCAAGAAGACGTAGAAATTCGTGTGGAGATTGACCGGGTGTCCGGCAATGCCAGGAGTTTCCGTGTATGGCACGTGGTGCCAGACGAGGAGCTCTACGAGTTTGGCAAGCAGCTGACACTGGATGAAGCGCACGAGCAGGATGCGTCGCTGCAGAT
>NZ_LWEZ01000960.1:0-524 GCF_001634945.1 Alcanivorax sp. HI0044 | reverse complement strand
CGGCGTGCCAGACTGGGCAGCAACTTTTCACCCAAATACGGAACGAACACCACCGCCGCCACCCAGGATGCCAACAAGGCAATGGTGACCACCTGAAAGATGGAGCGGGTATATTCCCCGGTGCTTGATTCTGCAGTGGCAATGGGCAGAAAGCCTGCAGCGGTAATCAAGGTGCCGGTGAGCATGGGGAAGGCCGTACTGGTCCAGGCAAAGCCGGCCGCCTTGATACGGCTGAAACCCTGCTCCATTTTTATCGCCATCATTTCCACGGCGATAATGGCATCGTCCACCATCAGGCCCAGTGCCAACACCAGCGCACCCAGCGAAATCTTGTGCAGGCCGATGTCGAAATATTTCATCGAGGCAAAGGTCATCGCCAACACCAGCGGAATAGAGAACGCTACCACCAAGCCTGTGCGCCAACCCAGTGAAAAGAAACTCACCAGCAACACGATGGCCAGCGCCTCCATTAACACCTGCACAAATTCCCCCACACCGGCTTCTACTGCTGCCGGCTGGTCGGA
>NZ_LWEZ01000959.1:0-288 GCF_001634945.1 Alcanivorax sp. HI0044 | reverse complement strand
CATCCAGGCGCGTGCGGATCTGCTCCAGCACATCGCCCGTGTCATGCCCTTCCAGCACATCCAGCTGCACGCTGCATAACCCCTCACGGGATTCGCTGATCAGCTCGGTACCGCCCTCCACATCGTCCACCGCGGTTTCCACCGGCGTACAGACCAGTGATTCCACGGTTTCCGGGGTGGCCTGGGGGTACGCCACATAAATGCCGATGCGGTCCAGCGGCACATTGGGCAGGGTTTCCTGACGGGTATGGGGAATAGCCAGCAGCCCTGCCAGCAGCAGGGTCATCA
>NZ_LWEZ01000958.1:0-557 GCF_001634945.1 Alcanivorax sp. HI0044 | reverse complement strand
CCGGCGCCTTCCTGATCTACGACCTGGAAAACATCACCCGCTACGGTGATACCTCGGTAATGATCAACAACGTGGCTCGCAACAACAACACCTACAACTTTGCCCACAGCGGCCTGGTATCGGTAGTACCCCGCGGCACCGGTTTTATTACCCTCGGCTACGACAACATCGAAGTGCTCAACAACACCTTTGAAGATCACAGCACCGCGGCCGTTATCTACGCCAGCTATGAACTGATTGATGGCAAAAACAATACCGCCGATAAAAAACTCGACCCTTATACCGAAGGGCTGCACATCCACAATAACGTCATGAAAAATTCCGGTTATGACCTGCCACCACCGGACCTGGAAAAACTGGCAAACGGCGAAGTAGAAAGCGTGCTACCCACCCTGATCGGGCTGAAAAACCTGCCCACCCTCAACGACCCGACTCAACTGCTGGGCAGCCTGACAAACATACTCAATCTGGGCAAAGGGGCACACATTGTCTGGGACGGCCTGCGCGATGATCTGGACGAAGACTGCCCCTACCCGGTGGACAGCAACGGCGATCCG
>NZ_LWEZ01000957.1:0-283 GCF_001634945.1 Alcanivorax sp. HI0044 | reverse complement strand
CTGGCGGTAATAGAAACTCTGCCATCGGGGCTAGAAATTGAAAGGTAGTCAGAGTTGGCGTTTTGCTGCCAGTCTGCGGGCGCCTGCACCTCAAATACGTCACCAGCAGAAGGATAGTATTTCATCTCCACTTCAGCACTTGCCACGGACGAGGCTCCTACCAACCCCAAAATGAGAGCTTTGAGTTTCTTCATACTGATTTACTCTGATCTTCCCCACCAAAAGTAGACACTGATTTACGCACACATCTTCAGGTATTCCTGCTCAACCGTGTTAGGGCTTT
>NZ_LWEZ01000956.1:0-461 GCF_001634945.1 Alcanivorax sp. HI0044 | reverse complement strand
CAACACAAACACCAGGTCCACGGGGTGCCCGTCAACGGCGTCGAAATCGATGGGGCTTTCCAGTTTCAACAACAGGCCGACTGCTTGCTGGCAATGTCCGAGCCGGCAGTGGGGAATGGCAATGCCTTCGCCAATGCCTGTGGAGCCCAGTTTTTCCCGGGCGACCAAAGCATCGAAGACCTCCTGTTCATTGAGGCTGTCACAGCTGGCCGCGGCCAGCTGTGCAACCTGATCGAGCAGTTGTTTCTTGCTGCTGGCCTGCACGCCGTGATGGGTGCGGGCCAGAGTCAGTAGTTCGCGAACTCGCATAATTGTCGCTTTGGGTTAGTGACCGTGCTTGTGGCTGACGGCCTTTTCCTTGTGTTTGAGAATCTGGCGGTCCAGCTTGTCCGTCAGTTTGTCGATCGCTGCATACATGTCTCCGGCCTCAGCGGTGGCGAAGACATCGGCCCCGGAAATAT
>NZ_LWEZ01000955.1:0-11761 GCF_001634945.1 Alcanivorax sp. HI0044 | reverse complement strand
CTGATTGCTTCGGTGGGCGTCGCGGCGGTGAAAGTGAATGCGCCGCGGATACTGGTTCTTACCAGCGGTGATGAAATTCAGTCGCCGGAAGAAACACCGCTGCCGGGAAAAATTTTCGACAGCAATGGCCCGCAGCTGATGCAGCTGTTACAGCAAAGCGGGTTTGTGAATGTGCAGCGCGAGCACCTGCCCGATGATCCTGGCATTATTCGCAATACCCTGACCCGGCTGCTCACCGATTCCGCGCAGCGCCCGGATGTGATTATTTCCACCGGCGGCGTGTCCGTGGGCGAAGAGGATCACCTGCGTGCGGTGCTGGCGGAACATGGCGAACTGGATTTCTGGCGGCTGGCGATAAAGCCGGGTAAACCGTTTACTTACGGCCGTATTGATGACATTCCATTTTTCGGTTTGCCGGGCAATCCGTCCGCCGTGCTGGTGTGTTATCTGATGCTGGTGTTACCCGCCCTGCGGCGCTCTTGTGGTGCCGATGTGGTGTTGCCAACCGCCATGCCGTTACCTGTGGATTTCGCCATCAACAAACCGGCCAGGCGGCAGGAGTATCTGCGCGTGCGGTGCGTGTCTGACTCCGGCCAGCTGACCCTGCAAAAACATCCCAACCAGAGCTCCGGCATGCTCAGTTCTGCAGTCTGGGCCGACGGCCTGGCGGTGGTGCCGGTGGGCGGCACGGTATCGCCGGGCGATACGTTGGCGTTTTTTTCGTTTTCAGGATTGTTGGCGGGGTAGTGCGGGTGTTGTCGGGCACCAAACCACTACGTCCCGCTCCGCAGCCATCAAATCCGCTATACTGCGCGCCCAATAAAGGAGTGCTACATGACCCTGGAATCCTCGTTGCTTGCCCGTGCCGATTCATGTTGTGAACTGTGTGGTGCGGGTAATGCCCTGGCGGTGTATGCGGTGCCGCCGGAATCGGATGGCACTGCCGAGCAGAGCGTGCTGTTATGTGAAACCTGCCAGACCCAGCTGGATAACCCGGGTAATGAAGACGCCAACCACTGGCGCTGCCTGAACGACAGCATGTGGAGCCCGGTGCCGGCGGTGCAAGTGTTGGCGTGGCGCATGTTGACGCGCTTGCAGGCAGAAGGTTGGCCGCAGGACCTGCTGGATATGTTGTACCTGGATGACGACACCCTGGCCTGGGCCCAGGCCACCGGTGAAGGCCAGACGGAAGACGCGCGGGAATTGCACCGCGACAGCAATGGTGCCGTGCTGGAAGCCGGTGATTCGGTCACGCTGATCAAGGATTTGAATGTGAAAGGGGCCAATTTTACCGCCAAGCGTGGCACCGCGGTGCGCAATATTTCTCTGGTGCAGGATAATCCTGAGCACATCGAAGGCCGCGTAGAAGGCCAGCGTATTGTGATTCTGACCCAGTTCGTGAAGAAAAACTGATGCCGCACAGTCTGATTCTCGGCGGCATTCGTTCCGGCAAAAGTTCACTGGCGGAAAACCTGGTCAGTGAGCAACACGATCCGGTGGTGTATGTGGCGACGGCCACCGCCGGTGATGGTGAAATGAGCGACCGTATTCGTCGCCATCGTATGCGGCGCCCGGCGAGCTGGGGGTTGGTGGAAGAGCCGTTGCATCTGGGCGCCTTGCTTAACCGCCAGGCCACGTTGTCACCGGTTCCCTGTGTCTTGGTCGATTGCATGAGCCTGTGGGTGAGTAATTTGCTGCATGCCGGGGACGCGGCGTTTGTCCGGGAGCGGGACAGTTTTCTTGGGGCGCTGGGGCAGTATCCCGGCAATGTGGTGGTCGTCAGCAATGAAGTGGGGCTGGGGACCATTGCCATGGACCCACTCACCCGTCGTTTTGCGGATGAGCTGGGCTGGCTGAATCAGTCACTGGCAAAAAAATGCGATAGGGTGGTGTTGTCGGTGGCGGGGATTGCGCAGACGTTGAAAGGTTAAGCAGTAAAAAGTTGAAAGTTCAAAGTTCAAAGTTGAAAAGGAAAACCGGCGATGATGGTTGTGGGAAGCGATGCTTGCATCGCGAATATAGACCATCAATCGCGGGTAATACGCCTTTAAAGTGGCAGGGTCTTGTCCGCGTTTCAACTTTTAACTTTCAACTTATCCCCCGTGCCTTATAAGACAGCTCAAGGTTCCAAATTCGGTGTCATCAATCCGTACTTGTGAGCGGCAAGCGTAGGGCACCTGAAACCCGGCCATGGCTTTGCTGGGGGCCATGCTCAGTACGTGGGCCAGCACCATGCGAATGACGCCGCCGTGGCAAACCAAAAGCACGCGCTGACCTTTCAGCGTTTCCTGCCATAGCGCCCAGGCTTCACCAATGCGTTGATGAAAATCCTGAACGGTTTCCGCATTGCTCGGTGGGTGGCTTTCTGCATCGCGCCAGAAGTTGGCCTGATGATCGCCGTATTCCTGGGCCACCTGTTCACGGGTTTTGCCTTCCCAGTCACCGAAGCTGATTTCCTTGAAATCATGGGCCACGGTGAAAGGCAGGTTTTTTTCGCGGGCCAGTTCGGCGGCAAATTCCCGGCAGCGTAACAAGGGTGACGTGAGGATGTGATCCCACTGATCCTCCACCTGAATGGCGTCACGCATTTGCTGCCAGCCCAATTCGCTCAGAGGGTCATCCTTGTGGCCCCGATACATCTGACCGCCAGCCGGTTCACCGTGGCGAATCAAGTCAAAAAAGGTGGTGCTCATTGGTATCTGTTCCCGCTAACGTAGGTCGTATTAGGCGTCGTCGTAATCCGACAATTTATCCGTTTTGATTGCTTACACTGGCGTCGGCAAAGGTGGCCATCCGGTTGTGCAGCGCGCAGGCACTGCGTAATAACGGTACCGCTACAGCAGCACCACTGCCTTCACCTAATCGCAAGGACAGATCCAGCAAAGGCTTGGCATCCAGTGCTTGCAGCAGGCGCTGATGTCCGGGCTCCTGTGATTGGTGAGCGAACAGCAGCCAGTCCCGTAATTCCGGGCGGAGTCGGCAGGCGGCGAGGGCCGCAGTGGAGACAATAAAACCATCCACCAATACCGGGATGCCACGGACCGCGCAGCCAATAAAGGCACCGGTCAGAGCGGCGATTTCAAAGCCGCCCAATGAGGCTAGTGTCGCCAACGGTTCGGATTGTTTTTCGTGACGTGCCAGCGCCTGTGTAATCACTTCGATCTTGTGGGACACCCCTTCCGGTGTCAGCCCGGTGCCGGGTCCGGCGAGGACGGCCGCGTCTTCGCCCAGCAGTGCGCAGGCCAGGGCAGCGGCGCTGGTGGTATTGCCAATCCCCATTTCACCCCCGATAAACAGGTCGGCCTGGCGGTCGGCAGCCCGTTGGGCGGCGCGGTCCCCGGCGGCCAGAGCGGCGTGCAACTGCGTATTGGTCATGGCCGGTTGGCGGGCAAGGTTGGCCGTGCCCGGGGCGACGTGTTCATCGATGACGCCGTCTTCGATGGGCGGTGGTGTGACGGTGCCCAGATTGATGACTTCCAGCTCGGCGCCGAGCTGTCGGGCCAGCACGCTGATGGCGGCGCCGCCAGTGACAAAGTTGGCAATCATCTGCCCGGTGACGGCCTGGGGAAAGGCGGAGATGCCTTCTTCGCAAACGCCATGGTCGGCGGCAAAAACGGCCATGCTCACTTGTTCTGCCTGGGGCTGGTCCGTGGCCTGCAAGCTGGCCAGCTGGACGGCCAAAGACTCCAGGCGACCCAGGGATCCGGCGGGCTTGGTGAGCTGGGTCTGGCGGTGCAGGGCGGCGTGCCGATGGCTTTCGCTGGGGGCAGAAATGGGCTGTTGCCAGGGCAAAGGCGTGCTCACGGGTGTCTCCGGTCGGGGCGGCACAGGGCCGGAAAGCGGCAAATCCTCTGCCCCGCGACCGGGAGTGTCAAGTACACTGCCCCGCATCGATGCCGAGCAATGACACTGAAATCATGCTTTCTGTTTCCCTGATTAGCGCTGCGGTGGCGGCGGTTTTGCTGGATGCGCTGGCGGGCGAACCGCGTTGCGGGCATCCGCTGATGGCGTTTGGCCGGTTGGCCGGGTGGCTGGAGTTGCGCTGGAATGCGGACGCATCGGGCGGTGTGCTCCATGGGGCTGCTGCGCTGTGTCTGTTGGTGACGCCGGTGGTATTGCTGATCGTGTTGCTATTGGTGGTACTGCCGGGATGGGCCGGCTGGCTATTGCAGGTGGTGGGGCTGTGGCTAGTGATTGGCGCGCGCAGTTTGGCTGACCATGGCCGTGCGGTCGCCGCACCGTTACGGGCGCAGAATTTGCCCGTGGCGAGAGAGCAGGTGGCGCGAATTGTCAGTCGCGACACGCAAGCGCTGGATGCCAACGGGGTGGCACGGGCGGCCACCGAATCCATGCTGGAAAACGGTGCCGATGCGGTGTTCGCCAGCCTGTTCTGGTTTGTGCTGGCGGGCTTGCCTGGTGCGGTATTACATCGGCTGGTGAATACGCTGGATGCCATGTGGGGCTACCGCACCGAGCGGTTCGAACGGTTTGGAAAACCGGCGGCGCGGCTGGATGATCTGCTTGCCTGGCTGCCCTCGCGGCTGACGGCGCTGAGCTATGCGCTGGTGGGCGGGTTGCACGGGCGCTGCCGGTTGGCGTTGCGCTGCTGGCGGCAACAGGCCGCTGCCTGTGACAGCCCCAATGCGGGCCCGGTGATGGCTGCCGGCGCTGGCGCGTTGGGGGTGCAGCTGGGCGGCGGTGCGCCGTATCACGGCGGCTGGAAAGACAAACCGTTGCTGGGTGAAGGCCGCACAGCAGATGCGGACAGTATCGATGCGGCCATTGTGCTGGTGCGGCGTAGCCTGGTGCTGTGGCTGGTGGTGCTCATCGCGGGGGCGTTGCTGTGAGTGTGTCCCCGCAAGGCTTGGAGCACGGTGGGCGCCTGAATCAGGCGGTACGGCAGTGGGGCATTCCCCGCAGTGACTGGCTGGATCTGTCCACCGGCATCAGCCCGTATGGTTATCCCGTGCCGGCCATTCCTGAGTCGGTCTGGTTGCGCCTCCCGGAAGAAGATGACGGCCTGGACGCGGTGGCGCGTGATTGGTTGGGGCTGCCTGCGGGTGCCGGTTGCCTGCCGGTGGCGGGGAGCCAGGCAGCGCTGCAAACCTTGCCGGCCCTGCGATCGCCCTGCCGGGTAGGCGTTTTGGCGCCGGCCTACGCCGAGCATGCCCGCGCCTGGCAACAGGGTGGTCATGAGGTGGTGTTGCTTGGTGTGGAGGAGGCTGAGGTGACGCTGCCGAGGCTGGACGTGCTGGTGTGCGTGAACCCGAATAATCCCACCGGAACCTTGTTGCCGGCCGCCACACTGCGGTGCTGGCACCAGCAGCTGGCCGCCCGCGGTGGCTGGCTGGTGGTGGATGAGGCCTTTGTGGATGCCAGCAACGGCAAGTCGTTGGTGGGGGAGGCGCATCAGGCCGGCCTGATTGTGCTGCGGTCGTTGGGAAAGTTCTTTGGCCTTGCCGGATTACGCGCCGGGTTGATGGTCGCTGAACCGGCGCTGTGCCACGACTTGCAGCAGGCATTGGGGCCTTGGGCCATGAGCCACCCGGCGCGGTATGTGATGGCGCAGGCGATTCAGGATCAGGCCTGGCAGCAACAGCAGCGCCAGCGGTTGCGTGAGGATCGCCAGCGCCTGGATGGGTTGCTGAGCGCCGCCGGGCTGTCCCCCCAGGGAGACAGTGACCTGTTTGCCTGGTGCCCGGGCGACCAGTCGCGGGTGTGCTTCGAAGTGTTGGCAAGACAGGGCGTGCTGGTGCGGTATTTTGCCGAGCCAGCGGCCTTGCGGTTTGGTTTGGCAGGGGGCGAGGCGCAATGGGAGCGTTTGCGCTACGCTCTGTCTGCGTTGGCTTGAGAGTTTACTCAAGCCAACGTGAGCCCCTTTCATAAACGTTTTTGTGTTTGCTTGTTCCCCCGGCCATTGGTATTTTCGCGCCACCTTCCGGTGCCTTCCCTGAACGCAGGGCGGGTTAAACGGGAAGTCGGTGAGAGTCCCTGGCTCTAAATCCGACGCTGCCCCCGCAACGGTGATTGAGTGAACGACAGTCGAAACGCCACTGTGCTTTTGCATGGGAAGGCGACTGTCGAGAGGTTGCTCCTCGCTCATCAGCCCGGAGACCGGCCAGAAGGTAAGGAAGTCCGCTGCGGCTTCCAACCAGGTGTTGCGGTGGGCGATGCGGGGTGGGTTGGCGCGATGGCGCCTGTCTCCCTGTGCTTGTTCTGCTGCGGCTAAATCCAGGCCGTGCGGGTGGCACGGCAGAGGGGGATCTTCCAATGTTGTTTCGTTCCGTTGCGGCCTGCGCCGCGATGTCTTTGTCTGTGTGGCCGCTGTTTGCCTATGCCGAGCCCGCACAGTCCGATGATTCTGCTGCCCTGCAGGTTTCCATGCTCGATCCGGTGGTGGTCACGCCCACGTTGACCAGCCGCACTACGGAGGCTTCGTTGTCGTCGGTGACGGTGATCGATGAAAAGCAATTGCGTGAGCGTCAGCCGCAGGACATGACCGAGATGCTGCGTGGGCAACCCGGGGTGGATATCACCGGTAACGGCGCCTTCGGGAAAGCCACCAGCGTGTACCTGCGAGGAACCGGCAGCAGTTCCACATTGCTGATGGTCGATGGGGTGCGGTTGCGTTCCGCCACCGCCGGCAGCCCCTCCTGGCAGTTTTTGCCCACCACCCTGATTGACCGTATCGAAATCGTGCGTGGCCCCCGTGGCAGCCTGTATGGCGCCGATGCGGTGGGTGGCGTGGTTCAGGTCTTTACCCCGGGTGCCCGCCATCTGAACAATGAACAAAGCGGCTGGATGGAATTGGGTGGTGGTTCCTTCAATAGTCGCCGGGTCGCCGCCGGTGCCCAGGGCGAGCAGGATGGCACGCGCTATAACGTGGCCGTGGACCGCTTCGATACCGATGGCACGGAAATCCGTGAAGGCAGCGAAGATCGCGGTTACGACAATACCTCTGCGGTGGCTCGCCTGACCTACCGTTTTGATAACGACGCGGAAATCGGCGTGTTCGGTTTTCGCGCGGCGGGCAGTACCGAATTTGAAGGCAGTACCCCCGAGCAGGAAAAGGTGACTGACTACGCCATGCAGATCGCCGGAGTGAAAGGGCAACTGTGGGTGACGGAAAACTGGCTGAGCAAACTGATTCTCAGCGATGCCCGTGACGACAATGAAAACTTCACCGACGGGGACCGGGACAGTATCTTCAACACCCGCAGCCGGGCAGCGAACTGGCAGAACGTTTTTGCCCTGGGGGATCACCAGCTGGTGGTAGGTGCCGATTACTTGCAGGACCTGGTGGACAGCACCACGTTGTATTCAGAAGAGGAGCGTGAAAACACCGCCGGTTTTGCCCAGCTGTTGCTGAACTTTGGTGCATTCGATGTGCAGGCCAGCGGCCGCTACGATGACAACGAAGCCTACGGCAGTGAAACCACCGGTGGTCTGGCGTTGGGCTACAAGCTGGATGCGCATCACCGGATACGGGCCAGCTATGGCACCGCCTTCCGCGCACCGACGTTCAATGACTTGTACTTCCCGGGCTTTGGTAATGATCAACTAGACCCTGAAAGTTCAAAAAGCACCGAAGTGGGCGCAAGAGGCCAGTACCGGTATTGGTACTGGGACATTGCGGCCTACCAGACCGACGTGGATGACCTGATTGCCTATGCCTTGCAAGGGGGGCGTTACGCACCGTTCAATGTGAACCGGGCGCGTATTCGGGGTGCCGAAGTGGCCGTTGGGTTGGATATCAACCAGTGGCGTGCCGGCGCGGCCTTTACGGCTCAGGATCCGCAAGACCGGGACACCGGTTTGGTGCTGCAGCGTCAGTCCCAGCGCAGTTTCCGTTTTGACCTGGACCGGGCCCTGGGCGAGTTTTCCCTGGGCGGTAGTGTGGTGCTACAGGGCCACCGTTATAACGATGCCGATAACGACGTGCGGCTGTCCGGTTTTGGTCTGCTGGATTTGCGGGCGGGCTGGAATTTCGCGCCCAACTGGTCCACACGTCTGGCGGTGAAAAACGTGCTCGACAAGGAATACACCACCGCACAGAACTTTGGTGGGTGGAACTATATGAACGCAGGGCGTTCGGTAATGTTGAGCCTGCGCTACGATAGGTAGTGCAGAGGTTCTCAACATCAGATGGAGTGAGTGGATGCGAGTATTACGCTGGGGGTTGTTGTTGCCGATGCTGGCCCTGTTTCATACGGCAATGGCGGCGGTGTGTGTCACCGACGATACCCAGCGCGAGCTCTGTCTGGAAAAACCGGCCAGCCGCATCGTGGCTTTGTCCCCCGGTGCCACCGAATTGCTGTTTGCGGCGGGCGCGGGCGGACAAATGGTCGGGGCGGTGAGTTTTAGTGATTACCCGCCAGCGGCGAAAAAGTTACCGCGGGTAGGCAGCTACAAGCGCCTGGATCTGGAGGCGGTGTTGGCGCTGAAGCCGGACCTGATTGTGGCCTGGCACAGTGGCAATCCGTTGCCCCAGGTGGAGCGTCTGCAGGCCCTGGGTCTACCGGTGTATTACAGCGAACCGCGCCGGTTTGCGGATGTGGGTACCACGCTGGAGCGGTTTGCCCGGCTGGCGGGGACGGAACAGGTTGGGCAGGGCGCGGCGGATGCGTTCCGTGCCGGCATTGATGCCCTGCGTGAACGTTACGCCGATGCGTCAAAAATCAGTGTGTTCTACCAGGTGTGGGAAGAGCCATTGATGACGGTGAATCGTGAGCATCTGATCAGTGAAGCGATTCAGATATGTGGCGGCGTAAACGTGTTTGCCGATCTGCCCACGCTGGCGCCGCGTATCAGCAAGGAGTCGGTGCTGGAGAAAAACCCGCAGGCCATCGTTGCGGGCGGCATGGGCGAAGATAATCCCGGTTGGCTGGACCCCTGGCGGCAATTTGCCACCTTGCAAGCGGTGAAAAACGACAATCTGTTTTTTGTCGCGCCCTCCACATTGCAGCGGCCCACGCCGCAAATGCTGACCGGTGCCCGTACCTTGTGTCGGCATCTGGACTCTGCCCGTGCCCGTCAGTAAGCAGCGGGCAATTCCCGCCCTGTTGGGACTGGCCAGTCTTGGGCTGTTGGCGTTATTGCTGTCGGTGGCGGTGGGCAGTGTGTCGATTTCGCTGCAGGACCTGTGGGCGGTAGCCACCGGCGGCGGCAGTGAACTGTACCGGGAGCTGATTGTGTCGCTGCGGATGCCCCGTGCGTTGGCAGCCTTTTCTACCGGGGGGTTGTTGGCGTTGGCCGGTGCCCTGATGCAGGTACTGTTGCGCAATCCGCTGGCGGATCCCTATGTGTTGGGTATTTCCGGTGGTGCGGCCGTTGGTGCGCTGGGGGCCATGCTGGTTGCTGGTGGGCTGGCGCTGGTGTCCGGTTCAGCGTTTGCCGGCGCCCTGTTGTCCACCTTGCTGGTATTTGGGCTGGCGCAAGGTGGTGGCGGCTGGACTCCCACGCGCCTGTTGCTGACCGGCGTGGTGGTGGCAGCCGGCTGGGGCGCGGTGATTACGTTCATGTTGACCATGAGTCCGGCGGATCGGCTGCCGGGCATGCTGTATTGGCTGATGGGTGATTTGAGTTATGCCCGTGCGCCCTATGGGGCCTGGCTGGTATTGATTCCGGCGGTGCTGCTCACACTGCCGCTGGGGCGCAGTCTTAATGTGCTGGCGCGGGGGCCGTTGCAGGCGGCGGCGCTGGGCATTGCGGTAAAGCCGCTGGAGTGGCTGGTGTATATCCTCGCCAGCCTGCTGACCGCGGTGGCGGTGACCACGGCGGGCAGTGTGGGCTTTGTCGGATTGATTGTGCCGCACATGCTGCGCCTGTTACTGGGCAATGATCAGCGCATCATCCTGCCCGCCAGTGTGCTGGCCGGCGGCACCCTGCTGACCGTGGCCGATACCCTGGCGCGCACGGTGATGGCGCCGGAGCAGTTGCCGGTGGGGGTGATTACTGCCCTGTTGGGGGTGCCCACTTTCCTGTTTTTGCTGCATCGAAACCGCTGATGGATTGGCAAAGGCATTGCCCGGAACCTGTGTCACCAAACGGAGAGCGCCATGGCGGTGCTGGACATTGAAAATCTGATTGTCGATATCCCGGGCCGTGCGGATGGTGAGCCTCTTGGTTTGCAGGTGAAATCCGGCCAGCGTTGGGGCGTATTGGGGCCGAACGGGGCGGGCAAAACGTCATTGCTGCATACCCTGGCGGGGTTGCGGCCACCCCGACGTGGCCGGGTAAGTCTTAACGGGGAGCCCTTGGAAAATCTGTCGCGGCGCCAGATTGCCCGGCAGGTGGCGGTGGTGTTCCAGGAGCGGCAGGACAGCTTCCCTGCCACGGTTATGGAGACCGTGCTGATTGGTCGCCACCCTTTTTTGTCTGCCTGGCAACGCGAGAGCGCCGAGGATATTCGTTTCGCTCAAGAGGCCTTGTCTGCGTTGTCGCTAAACCTGCTCAAGGATCGCCTGGTGAGTACCTTGTCCGGCGGCGAGCGGCAGCGGGTGTCCATTGCCACGGCGCTGACCCAGCAACCAACGATCTGGCTGGCGGATGAGCCCACCAACCATCTGGACTTGCATCATCAGGTAGCCGTTATGGAATTGTTGAATCAACAGGCGGATAACGGTGCGGCGGTGTTTATGTGCCTGCACGATCTGAACCTGGCCGCCCGCTGGTGTGATCACCTGCTATTGCTCTATCCGGACGGCGAGCTGTGCTTCGGCCCGGCGCACACCATGCTGGTGCCGGAGGCGCTGGAACGTCTTTACGATCAGAAGCTGGTGGTGGCGCAAGTCAATGGTGCGCCGGTGTTTGTCCCCGGTTAGCGCAACCAGCGTAGCTGGAAAATTAAACGTAAATGAGTCCTACGATGGCAACCTTATTAAATGCCACGGTGCCCGCGGCGCTGATTAGCGCACCGGGTTCCGGGCAGGGTAAATCCCTGATTACCGCCGCGCTGGCAAGGCTGCACCGCAATGCGGGGCGCCGGGTTCGCGTGTTCAAGTTCGGCCCGGACTATCTGGATCCGATGATTCTGGAGCAGGCCAGCGGCGCGCCGGTGTACCAGTTGCAACCGTGGATGACCGGGGAGCATGAATGCCGCTGGCGCCTGGCGCAGGCTGCGCAAGAGGCCGATCTGATTCTGGTGGAAGGCGCCATGGGGCTATTCGACGGCACGCCATCCAGTGCGGATCTGGCGGTGCTGGCGGGTATCCCCGCCTTGCCGGTGATCGACGCCTGGGGCATGGCGCAAACGTTCGGTGCCGTTGCGTTGGGGCTGGCCAATTATCGCGATGATCTGGTGGTCAACGAGGTGATTGCCAACCGGGTGGCCAGCCAACGTCATGGCGATTTGTTGCAGGAAGGTATGCCTGAGGACGTGACCTTGCTGGGCTCGGTGCCCCGGCATCCGGCCATGACCTTGCCCGAGCGTCATTTGGGATTGGTGCAGGCCAGAGAGCTGGCGGATCTGGATGCGCGTCTGGATGAGGCGGCGGCAGTATTGCAGGAGGCAGGGCTGGACCGGTTGCCGCAGCCGGTGCGTTTTTCCGCAGCAGCGCCTGAGCCGTTGCCGCCCCTGTTGGACGGATGCCGTATCGGCATTGCCCGTGATGCGGCCTTCGCCTTTATCTATCCGGCGAATCTGGATGCGTTACGTCAGATGGGGGCAACCCTGACGTTCTTTTCCCCATTGCAGGATGCCGCGTTGCCCCAGGTAGATGCGCTATGGCTGCCGGGCGGTTACCCGGAATTGCACGGGGAA
>NZ_LWEZ01000954.1:0-389 GCF_001634945.1 Alcanivorax sp. HI0044 | reverse complement strand
GACAGGGCCGCGATGATGATGATCACCAGGCCCAGGGTGGAGGCGAAATAGCGGTGCACCATTTCCGGCACGGTTTTGTGCGCTTCGCGCAATGCGCCGGGGGTGGTTTCGTTGGTGGTGGCCACGTGCGCGATGGCTTTGCGTACGTCCAGATGGCCGTAGCAACCGGGCCAGTCCGGGCAGCCAAGGCCGGCATCGGACAGTCGGGTCCAGGCGCCCAAAATGATTACGCCGGCGGCCATCAGCACAGCCAGAATACAGAAACGGCGCAGCCAGCGCTGCGATGCGGTGGGGGTTTGCATAATCAAGAGCCTGCCTTAACCGATCAGTGACCCTTTCAGGGTCCGTTTGAGATCGACGCGGATGTTCTCCGCCTCTTCGAGGGTGGC
>NZ_LWEZ01000953.1:0-650 GCF_001634945.1 Alcanivorax sp. HI0044 | reverse complement strand
AGCCAGCGCATGGCATCCATACGGGCCAGCTCGTGCTGGTCGGTGGAGAAGCCGTTGGCCGCCAGGTTACAGGCCATCCAGTCCAGATAGCGTTTCGACGAATCAACGGTCACCGTGCGCTTGGCGCCACCGACGGCAGCGTGCACCGTGGCTGAACCGGTGTAGGCAAACAGATTCAGGAAGCGTTTCCCGCTAGCCTGCTCCGCAATGCGCAGTCGCGTGGGGCGGTGATCCAGAAACAAACCGGTATCAAGGTAATCCTGCAGGTTTATCAGCAACTGAGCCTGACCTTCCCGCACTACCCGATAGTGCCCTTGGGTATCCAGCTTTTGGTATTGCTGGTTCCCCTTCTGTTTCTCGCGCGTACGCAGGTGCACTTGCTCACGGTGCACGCCAAGAGCCGCCCGCACCGCCGTTACCGCCCAGTCACGCCGCGCCTTGGCTTTTTCAGGGTCAATCGTTTTCGGTGCCTTGAATTCCTGCACCAGCACCTGGTCGCCATAGATATCCACCGCCACATTGAATTCCGGTAGATCGCGATCATAGAGGCGATAACACTGGATATCTTCCCGCTCCAGCCAGCGGCGCAGATGCTTGCCGTTTTTACGCAAACGGTTGAGCAAAGGCTGCGCGCCTTCCGGCACATTAAA
>NZ_LWEZ01000952.1:0-608 GCF_001634945.1 Alcanivorax sp. HI0044 | reverse complement strand
AAATGCAGGCGGTGGCCGAACCGGGCACCGATGGCGATGCCCAGCCCCGTCAACAGGGCGAGCAGCCCAAGACGGTGGTCCGGGAGGGCCGTAAAGTCGGGCGTAATGAGCCGTGCCCTTGTGGTTCCGGCAAGAAGTACAAGCAGTGTCACGGCAAGATTGAATAAAGCAGCTGCTAGCGACGAGCTTCCAGCTACGAGAAAAACAAAGGCACCGGTGAAAGTCGGTGCTTTTCTTTATGATGACTAGTTGCTCGCAGCTAGAAGCTAGTCGCTGAATGTTAAGGAAAACGTGATGACACAGTCTGAGTGGTTGCCAGTCCCCGGCGTGCGGCTTGCCGCCGTGGAAGCCGGCATCAAAAAAGCCAATCGCAAGGATTTGGTGGTGCTGGAGCTGGCCCAGGGGAGTCGTGTCAGTGGTGTGTTTACCCTTAATCGGTTCTGTGCTGCGCCAGTACAGGTAGCCAAGTCCCGTCTGGCTGCCACTACGCCACGCTACCTGATGATCAACACCGGCTACGCCAATGCCGGTACCGGCAAAAAAGGCCTGGAAAACTGCCTGGCCAGCTGTGAATTGCTGGCGAAAGCCGCAGGTTGCGATGCCGATGA
>NZ_LWEZ01000951.1:0-350 GCF_001634945.1 Alcanivorax sp. HI0044 | reverse complement strand
TCTTCTCCCCGAACAGGGTGGGGCAAGTGTTTACCCGGAAATCAATGGAGCGGGTTTTGGATATCTTCAGCTTCATGCGGCCGTCCTGCGGCACTCGGCGTTCGGAGATATCCATTCGCGACATGACCTTCAGACGAGCAGAAAGCTTGCTGGCAATGTTGATGGGGGGGGTGGAGACCGTTTGCAGGATGCCGTCTTGACGAAAGCGTACCCGATAGGATTTCTCATAAGGTTCAAAGTGCAAATCGGAGGCGCCACCTTTAATGGCATCCAGCAACAGCTTGTTGACGAAGCGTACAATGGGAGCGTCATCAGCTCCGGACTTGGTTTCATCGGTGGATTCTTCAGCT
>NZ_LWEZ01000950.1:0-324 GCF_001634945.1 Alcanivorax sp. HI0044 | reverse complement strand
CATTTCCAGTTCTGGCTCGCGCTCGGCCAGAATGGCCTCCAGTTCTGCCACTTTCTCGCTGTCGATACGCAGGTGTTCGTCGCCTTCTTTCCAGCTGGCGCGCACCTGATCCAGCTCTTCGTACAGCTGCTGCTTGCGCTCGCGCTGATGCTGGATGCTCTGCTCCAGACGTGCCACTTCCGCCCCCAGGGCGTAAAAATGCTGCTGGACTTCGTTAAAGCGCTCCTGCACTTCATGGTGCTTCTCGCGCAAACGCTCTACTTCCGCGTCCACGTGGCGCTGTTCCGCCACTTTCGCTTCCATGGACACGTCCAGTTCGCCAAT
>NZ_LWEZ01000949.1:0-332 GCF_001634945.1 Alcanivorax sp. HI0044 | reverse complement strand
CAGACCACGGTCATGCCCGGCACCACAGCACCCTGCTCCGGCGCCATCACATGCACAATGCCTTGGCGTACATCGCCAATTCCGAACTCGGTGATACCGAATTCACGGGTATTGTCTTGCAGCGTCTGCACCTGAATCCGCGAGGTGTCATCGGCGATGTCGGCGGCACTCTTGAACGGGGTTGTCGGCACGTTGTGATCAATGGTGGCCACACTGGCACTGGTCCGCCACGGCTGACGACCCGCCAGGCGCAGGCCCTCAAACGCCTGGGGCGAGGTCACCTCATGGATGATCTGGCGATCAATATAGATCAGCGCAGAGCCATCTTCGCG
>NZ_LWEZ01000948.1:0-569 GCF_001634945.1 Alcanivorax sp. HI0044 | reverse complement strand
TACCAGGCGCTGGAAGAGGTCTTCACTGAACTGGCTCAGGCACTGGTTCGTGACGGTGAAGGCGCGACCAAGTTTGTGGAAATTACCGTAACCGGAGCCGCCAGCGAAAGCGACGCACGAGCGGTGGCTGAAACCATTGCCCATTCCCCTCTGGTGAAAACGGCGCTGTTTGCCTCGGACCCTAATTGGGGCCGTATTTTGGCTGCCATTGGCCGGGCGCCGATTGCGGCGCTGGATGTGGACAAAGTCAGTGTTTGGCTGGGTGATTTGCCGCTGGTAGAACAGGGCGGCGTGGCGGATAGCTACGAGGAAGCACAAGGTGCCGCCGTGATGGCGAAGCCGGAAATCACCATTCGGGCGGATCTGGCGTCTGGTGATGCACAGTGCACCGTGTGGACCTGCGACTTTAGCTATGACTACGTGAAGATCAATGCGGAGTATCGAACCTAGAGGCTGTGGCTTCATCGCCCCGTAGGAGCTTGCTTGCAAGCGAAAGGCTTTTACTTGGGCCCTGCTGCAGTTCATTGCTTCGCGTGCAAGCACGCTCCCACATTAACCCGGCTGCTGCC
>NZ_LWEZ01000947.1:0-6525 GCF_001634945.1 Alcanivorax sp. HI0044 | reverse complement strand
TGAGTGCCGTGTTGGTGGCGTAGGGGCCTTCCAGGGCGGGGGCCGTAGGGGCTTGCCAGGCGACGGGCTCGATACTGACCGGCCAGAATAGCAGGTAGGCGGCAATGGCGATGATGATGAGAAGCGCGAGAATTTTTTTCATTGTCATGTCTGCGTTGGCTAGCGAGACGATGATGCTTGCATGCACGGCGCAACCACGCAAATGCAGGGTGGTAATAGGCTCCAATCAGCGGGGCGAAACCGGTGTTGCCCGGTAGGCGAGCAGCGAGTTTTAAGGCGCCACGAGTTTAACTCGCGGTGGTTTTGCAGATACAAAAAAACCGCCCGAAGGCGGTTTTTTGTCAGGCGATAACGAGGCGCTTATTTGCGCTCGTTGACCGGCACGAAGGAGCGCTCGGCTTCGCCGGTGTACAGCTGGCGCGGACGGCCAATCTTGTACGGGTTGGAGATCATTTCGTTCCAGTGCGCAATCCAGCCCACGGTGCGTGACAGGGCAAAGATTACGGTGAACATGGAGGTAGGGATCCCGATGGCTTTCAGGATGATGCCGGAGTAGAAATCCACGTTCGGGAACAACTTCTTCTCTTTGAAGTAGGGGTCGTTCAGTGCGATTTCTTCCAGCTTCATGGCCAGTTCCAGCTGCGGATCGTTCACACCCAGTTCGGCCAGAACGTCGTGGCAGGACTCGCGCATCACGGTGGCACGTGGATCGTAGTTCTTGTAAACGCGGTGACCGAAGCCCATCAGCTTGAACGGGTCGTTCTTGTCCTTGGCCTTGGCGATGTAGGTGTCGATGTTATCTAGGGAGCCGATTTCATCGAGCATGTTCAGCACGGCTTCGTTGGCGCCACCGTGTGCCGGGCCCCACAGGGCTGAGATGCCAGCAGCAATACAGGCGAACGGGTTGGCACCGGAAGAGCCTGCCAGACGCACGGTAGAGGTGGAGGCGTTCTGCTCGTGATCCGCGTGCAGGATGAAGATGCGATCCATGGCCTTGGCCAGGGTCGGGCTGATCTTGGACTCTTCGCAGGGGTTGCCGAACATCATGTGCAGGAAGTTTTCTGCGTAACCCAGGTCGTTGCGCGGGTACATGAACGGCTGGCCCAGCGCGTACTTGTAGCACATGGCCGCGATGGTGGGCATCTTCGCGATCAGGCGGTACGCGGTGATTTCACGGTGCTCGGGATTATTGATATCCAGAGAGTCGTGGTAGAAGGCGGACAGCGCGCCAACTACGCCACACATGATGGCCATCGGGTGGGCATCGCGGCGGAAACCGTTGAAGAAGTTGCGGATCTGCTCGTGCACCATGGTGTGATTCTTCACGGTGCTGATGAACTGATCACGTTGTTCTGCGGTGGGCAGTTCACCGTACAGCAGGGTGTAACACACTTCCAGATAATCGGACTGACCTGCCAGCTCTTCGATAGAGTAGCCGCGGTGCAGAAGTTTACCCACTTCACCATCGATAAAGGTGATCTTGGATTCACAGGAAGCGGTAGAGGTGAAACCCGGGTCGAAAGTAAAGACGCCGTTAGCTACCAGTTTGGACACGTCGATAACGTCGCGGCCCAGAGTCGGGGTGTAGATCGGCAGGTCCAGGTCCTGACCCTCTACCTTGAGAGTGGCTTTCTTCTCGGTCATGGGAATCTCTCCATTGGCGGACGAGGGAACGTTCCTCAAGGTAAGGAAGGTCCTCCAAAGCGCGGGGGAAGGTAAAGTTTTGACACACCTTTGTCAACGCGCAGGCGAGAACCGGCGAGTCAGACTTTTGTAGGGTAAACAGCTTGTTACGCCTGAATGGTCGTTTTGCCTCAGCATGGTGCAACACAAATTCACGGCGTTCACATCAGGTGCATCATTGTAAATCAACGCGTTAGCCGGTAAGTGAAGAATAATTGTCACCTGGAGCGTTTGTTTTGCGTAAGTCGCGGCGATATACTCCCGCCCGGCAGAAACCTCCTGCTGGGGGTTTCACACGGGCCCACCCCGGCCCGGGCAGATTATTAAGATCAGTCTTCACGTTCTGATCTCAATGACTCTGCCAAGTTCCCGACAACCGCCTCTAATACAGAGGCCCGGCTATAAGTAGGCTACCGTGAACGATAAGCGACCCGTTAACCTCGATCTGAGCACGATCAAGTTCCCGGTCACGGCTATAGCATCTATCACCCACCGTGTAACCGGCGTTGCCATCTTTTTGGCGTTGCCGATTCTGCTGTGGATGCTGGATCGCTCCCTGGCGTCTCCCGAGAGCTTTGCGGACCTGAAAGAACTGATGATGACCTCACTGCTGGTGAAGCTGGTGGTATGGGGCATCCTGTCTGTATTGCTATACCACCTGGTGGCGGGCATTCGTCACCTGATTATGGACACCGGTGTTGGTGAAAGCCTGGAAGGCGGCCGTCGTGGCGCCAAGTTGGCCTTCATCATCTCTGCGGTATTGATTCTGCTGACAGGAGTCTGGATATGGTAACCAGTGTAACGAGCCTGGGCCGTAACGGCCTGTATGACTGGCTCATTCAGCGAGTATCAGCTGTCATCATCGGTGTATACATGATCGGCATGCTGGGTTATTTGATCACCGCCGGTGATCTGGATTATGGCAGCTGGAAAGCCTTCATGGGATCTATCTGCATGCAGATAGCCAACACCCTGCTGGTAATTTCTGTCGCTGCACACACCTGGGTAGGCCTGTGGGGCGTAACCACGGACTACCTGACCAGCCTGACCTTTGGTAAAGCCGCCACCGGCGTTCGCCTGATTGCCCAGCTGGCAATTGCACTGGCGTTGGTTGTGTACCTGCTTTGGGGTCTGGTTCTGATCTGGGGAGGGGCGTAATCCATGTCCATTCGCACTATTACGTTTGACGCTATCGTCGTAGGTGGTGGTGGTGCCGGTATGCGCGCCTCACTGCAAATGGCCCAGTCCGGTTTCAAGACTGCGCTGATTTCCAAAGTTTTCCCGACCCGTTCGCACACCGTATCCGCCCAGGGCGGTATCACCTGTGCGATCGCGTCCGCCGATCCCAACGATGATTGGCGCTGGCACATGTACGATACCGTGAAAGGTTCCGATTACATCGGTGACCAGGACGCGATCGAATACATGTGTAATGTAGGCCCTGAAGCGGTCTACGAACTGGACCATATGGGGCTGCCGTTTTCCCGTACTGAAGAAGGTCGTATCTACCAACGTCCGTTTGGTGGTCAGTCCAAGAACTTCGGTGAAGGCGGCCAGGCGGCCCGTACCTGTGCGGCGGCTGACCGTACCGGCCACGCGCTGCTGCATACCCTGTACCAGCAGAACCTGAAGAACGGCACCCAGTTCTACAATGAGTGGTACGCGGCAGAACTGGTAAAAGACGCTGACGGCAATGTCTGTGGTGTCATCGCCATTGATATCGAATCCGGTGAAACCGTGTTCTTCAAGGCCAAGGCAACCGTCTTTGCCACCGGTGGTTCCGGCCGTATCTACGCCTCCACCACCAATGCCCTGATCAATACTGGTGACGGCGTGGGCATGGCCCTGCGTGCCGGCCTGCCGGTGCAGGATATTGAAATGTGGCAGTTCCACCCCACCGGTATCGCCGGTGCCGGCGTACTGGTAACCGAAGGGTGCCGGGGCGAGGGTGGTTATCTCATCAATAAAGACGGTGAGCGCTTCATGGAGCGTTACGCGCCGAACGCCAAAGATCTGGCGTCCCGTGACGTTGTTGCCCGTTCCATGATGATGGAAATTCTGGATGGCCGTGGTGCCGGTCCGGATGGCGATCACGTCTTCCTGAAGCTGGATCACCTGGGTGAAGAAGTGCTGCACAGCCGCCTGCCGGGCATCTGTGAACTGGCCATTACCTTCGCGCAGACCGATCCGGTGAAAGAGCCGATCCCGGTTGTGCCGACTTGTCACTACATGATGGGCGGTATCCCCACCAATGTTCACGGTCAGGCGCTCAAGCTGACCGGTGGCCATGAAGGCGAAGAGCAGTTCGTGAACGGTCTGTTTGCCGTGGGTGAAGTGGCCTGTGTATCCGTACACGGTGCCAACCGCCTGGGCGGTAACTCGCTGCTGGATCTGGTGGTATTCGGTCGTGCAGCCGGTTTGTACATTGAAGATGCCCTGCGTCAGGGTATGACTCAATACGAGCCGCGCGATGCGGATATTGAGGAAGCGCTCTCCCGGGTTCGCCGTTGGGACGACTCCAAGGGTGGCGAATCTGTCTCCGCGCTGCGCAAAGAGCTGCAGAGCGTGATGCAGAACCACTTCGGGGTGTTCCGCAAGGGCGACCTGATGGCGGAAGGCGTGGCCAAGCTGGCCGATCTGCGTGAGCGGATTTCCAAGGCGCACCTGGATGACAAGAGCAAGCCGTTCAACACCGCGCGTATTGAAGCGCTGGAGCTGGATAACCTGCTGGAAGTGGCGGAAGCCACCGCCATCGCGGCCGAAGGCCGTACCGAGAGTCGTGGCGCGCATTCCCGCTACGATTACCCGGATCGTGACGATGAGAACTGGCTGTGCCACTCCATCTTCGACCCCAAAGCCAAGAAGCTGGGCAAGCGTGACGTGAACTTCAAGCCGAAGACCGTTGACACCTTCCAGCCCAAGGCGCGGACCTACTAAGGGGAGCTAACGATGAAAGTCAGTATCTATCGCTACAATCCGGAAACGGATCGCGAGCCGAGCATGAAGGAGTATGAGGTCGATACCCAGGGTAAAGACCTCATGGTGCTGGACATTCTCGCGCTGGTGAAAGAACAGGACGAGTCCATGTCCTACCGTCGCTCCTGCCGTGAAGGTGTTTGCGGTTCCGATGGCATGAACATGAACGGCAAGAACGGCCTGGCCTGTATCACTCCGCTGTCCCAGGTGGCACCGGGTGTGCTGGAAGGCAAGAAGCCGCTGATCCTTCGCCCGCTGCCGGGCCTGCCGGTCATTCGTGATCTGGTGGTGGACATGGGTATGTTCTATAACCAGTACGAAAAAGTGCAGCCGTATCTGCAGAACACCTCGCCGGCTCCGGCCATCGAGCGCCTGCAGAGCCCGGAAGAGCGTGAAAAGCTGGATGGCCTGTACGAGTGTATTCTCTGTGCCTGCTGTTCAACCAGCTGCCCAAGTTTCTGGTGGAACCCGGACAAGTTCCTGGGGCCGGCGGCCCTGTTGCAGAGCTATCGCTTCCTGGCGGACAGCCGCGACACAGTAACTGAAGAGCGTCTGTCCAAACTGGATGACCCCTTCAGCCTGTTCCGTTGCCACGGCATCATGAACTGCGTCAGCGTTTGCCCGAAAGGGTTGAACCCGACCCGGGCCATTGGTCATATCCGTTCCATGCTGTTGGAGCGGGGCATCTGACCCGAAACGAGAAAGGCGGCCTGATGGCCGCCTTTTTTGTATGTAATAAAGTCGGAGATGACGTTTTTGGCTGTCTATTCGACGTTTTGCCAATGGCAGACACATTCGGAAAGAGTCATAAGTTACTTTATGAATTCGGTGCCTAACAAAACCGAATTAAAAGGGCTACACTAGATAGCAGTTCGAGGTAATCCCTCGACGAGAGGTAGCAGGCTTCTACCCAGACCCGACCCGGTATGGGCGAGATAGCAGGTTGCATCTCATGGGTGGAACAGGGCTTAAAAGGCGTTGTTCCGAAAAATACGAGCGTACGGGAACAGGGTCGCCCCCCTGTGGTCGCAGTTACTCATACCACAGAGTGTGACAACCTCCCGCCGAAGGAACGAGCTAACATGCAAGACAGTTCCATGCAGCGGCAATGGCAGTCCTCCCATATCGGGGGAGCCAACGCTGCCTATGTCGATGAACTGTACGAATCCTACCTGACTGATCCTAATTCCGTGCCGGAAGACTGGCGCGTTTATTTCGAAAAACTCCCCAGTGTTGATACCGCCGTCGAATCCGATGTGCCCCACGCCGCCGTGCGTGAATACTTTCTGTTGCAGGCGAAGAACCGTTCGCGGGTGCAGAAGTTTGGTGCCGGTGCGGTCAGCACGGAGCACGAGCGTCGTCAGGTCCGTGTGCTGCACTTGATTGCAGCCTACCGAAACCGTGGTCACCAGGTGGCCAAGCTGGACCCGCTGGGCATCATGGAGCGCGAAGCCGTTCCAGACCTGGAACTGGCGCATCACGGTCTCAGCACGGCTGATCTGGATACCGTATTCCAAACAGGCAACCTGTTTATTGGTAAGCCTGAAACCTCTCTCCGCGATATCGTTGACTGCCTGACCAGTACCTACTGCTCCAGCGTGGGTGCGGAATACATGCACATGGTCAACACCGCTGAAAAACGCTGGTTGCAGCAACGCATGGAAGGGGTGCGCTGTCATCCGGAATACGGCACGGACATCAAGAAGCATATTCTTGAACGCTTGTCTGCTGCTGAGGGCCTGGAAAAATATCTGGGCAGCAAGTATCCGGGTACCAAACGTTTCGGCCTGGAAGGCGGTGAATCGTTGATTCCGTTGATGGACGAAATCATCCAGCGTGTTGGCAGCTACGGTGCCAAGGAACTGG
>NZ_LWEZ01000946.1:0-280 GCF_001634945.1 Alcanivorax sp. HI0044 | reverse complement strand
GTAGTGCGCCTGTTGATTACTCAGCGTGCTGTTCTGCATCAGGTCGATAATGCCGATGATGCCGTTAAGGGGCGTGCGGATTTCATGGCTCATGGTGGCCATGAAGGTGCTTTTGGCGTCGTTGGCGCTTTCAGCGTGGATGCGCCGTTCTTCATTATCCAGACGCAGCTGTCGTTCCTGTAGCAGTGCACGATCCGCGTCGCGGCGGGCGTTGATGTCCTGCAGGAGCCGTTCTCGCATGGTGTTGAGGGCGGCGGCAATATTATCCAGTTCGTCATGG
>NZ_LWEZ01000945.1:0-340 GCF_001634945.1 Alcanivorax sp. HI0044 | reverse complement strand
ACACCCTGGACGTGGGCACCGGCGCGGGTATCCCCGGCATTATTCTGGCGGTGGTCCGCCCCCGGCAGGCATTCGTGCTGCTGGATTCCAACGGCAAGAAAACCCGTTTTGTGCGCCAGGCCCGCCGGGAGCTGGGGCTGGATAACGTGGAGGTTGTGCACGGTCGCGTGGAACAGTACCGTAAAGCCCCATCGCAGATTATTTGTCGCGCTTTTGCTTCCTTGTCGGACATGCTGGCGTTGATGACGCCCATAATGACCGACAATACCCGTTTGCTGGCCATGAAAGCGGCCAGCACGGAAGAAGAATTGGCCACCCTGCCGACGCAGTGGCAAGGGCG
>NZ_LWEZ01000944.1:0-239 GCF_001634945.1 Alcanivorax sp. HI0044 | reverse complement strand
CCCTGGTGACCAATACCGGCGGGGTGGAAGCAGACTATTCAGTACAACATAGCATTCTCGATAGTAGCGGCGCCCTGGTTGCAAACCTTGGTAGTAAACCTCTGCCTGCTTTGCCATCCGGTGAGCAGCGTTTGCTGGGCGTGGTCTGGAATAGTGGGGTGACACTGGCAGGTGATTATCAGGCTATTGCCGAACTGTATAGCCAGAGTGGAGAGCGGCTTGACTTGCAGGCGGTGCCC
>NZ_LWEZ01000943.1:0-392 GCF_001634945.1 Alcanivorax sp. HI0044 | reverse complement strand
CCGAGCCATTGCCGCCCGGTTGCAATCCGGGGTTACCACCGTAAACGATCATCTTTACAGCCACGGCCTGTCCGAAACCCCCTGGGGTGGCGGGAAGGAATCCGGCATTGGCCGCACCCATGGCCCGGAAGGGCTGGAAGAAATGACGCAGGCGAAAGTGGTGAACTGGGATATTCTGCCGTCCAAACGCAATATTTTCTGGTACCCGTTTGATCAAGCCACCTACAACGGCATCAAGAACGCCCTGCTGTTCGTTTTCCCGTCCAGCGTTGGCCAGTGGCTCGGCGCCTCATTGAAGCTCACGCCCTTCCTGGTGAAGAAAATGTTCACCGGCTGGAAAACCGGCGACTAGGTCTGTGTCGCTACCGGCTTCCGGTGGCAAATGTTGACCT
>NZ_LWEZ01000942.1:0-644 GCF_001634945.1 Alcanivorax sp. HI0044 | reverse complement strand
GATCAACACATTCTGTAATGAGAACGATTCCCTTTTATGCTAGGCTGCGCCGCATTGTCAGCCCCGGTTGGATTTCCCATGCGCGCATTTCTGGTTCTGCTTCATCGCTGGTTCGGCCTTTTCATTGCCGTTTTCCTGATTATTGCCGGTCTGACCGGGGCACTGATTTCCTGGGACCACGAGCTGGACGAGTGGCTCAACCCCCACCTGTTTAAAAGCCAGAGTCAGGGCGAACCACTGCCCATGCTCGAGCTGGTGCGCCATGTGGAAGACGCCGACCCCCGGGTGCGTGCCAGCTTCTTTGGCCTGGAAGCCGAACCCGGCCATAACGCGGAAATCTGGGTGGATGCCAAAGTGAACCCGGATACCGGCCGGCGTTATGAACTGGGTTACGACCACGCCTTCCTGGACCCGGTCACCGGCGAGATTGTCGGCAAGCGCGAGTGGGGGAAAATCTCCCTGCACCCGGAGCACCTGATGTCGTTCCTTTACAAGCTGCACTTCACCCTGCACCTGCCGGAATGGAAGGGCATTGATCGCTGGGGCATCTGGTTGATGGGGGCCGCCGCCATGGTCTGGCTGTTCGATACCTTTATCGCCATGGCGCTGACCCTGCCGCGCAAACGCCGCGTACAAAAGCCCGG
>NZ_LWEZ01000941.1:0-344 GCF_001634945.1 Alcanivorax sp. HI0044 | reverse complement strand
AGCACCAGGTAGAAGCCGAGCCCTTCCGGTTTGCGCTGGTGGTGCCCTACCTGCTGGTATTCGGGTTGGCGCTCAGTGGGCTGAACGTGCTGGCGGTACTGATCGTGGGTATTGTCACTGCCGGGATCACCGGCATGGTGATGATGCCGGACTATACGCTCGCCACCATGAACGGGGCTATCTACAAGGGCTTTGAAGGCATGTTCGAAATCATGCTGCTGTCCATGTTGATTGGTGGTCTCTCACAATTGATGACGGATCAGGGCGGCACCCGCTGGGTGATCGAGCGGATTCACGGGCTGACAAGATTGCTGAAGTTGCCACTGCAAAAAGCAGGCGAAGTA
>NZ_LWEZ01000940.1:0-7716 GCF_001634945.1 Alcanivorax sp. HI0044 | reverse complement strand
GATCAAGCTGCGCGAAGCCGGAATCGATGACTTCCTGCTGCTGGAGAAAGGCAATGGCATGGGCGGTACCTGGTACCACAACAGCTACCCAGGCGCCGCCTGTGACGTGCAGTCTCACATGTATTCCTTCTCCTTCGAGGGCAATCCGGACTGGAGCCACCGCTATAGTGGCCAGCAGGAAATCCACAACTACATTGAAGGTGTGAGCCAGAAGCACAACCTGCGTCAGTACACCCGTTTCAATGCCGAGGTGACCGGGGCCCATTTTGACGACCAGGCGGCCCTGTGGACCCTGAATCTGGCCGATGGCTCCCAGGTGGTGTGTCAGCACTGGGTACTGGCCAGTGGTCCCCTGCATGTGCCGTCGTTCCCCAAGTTCAAGGGCATGGATTCCTTCAAGGGCAAGATCATCCACTCCGCCCTGTGGGACCAGGACTATGACATGGCCGGCAAGAAAGTGGTGTCCATCGGTACCGGTGCCAGTGCCATCCAGTATGTGCCCCATGTGGCAAAAGAAGCGGGCCACCTGACCGTGGTACAGCGCACTCCGCCGTGGATTATCCCTCGCGATGAGCGTGCTTATTCCGGCCTGAGCAAGTGGGTATTCCGCCGCTTCCCGGCGCTGCGCAAGCTGCACCGTCTGCGCCTTTACCTGAGCAACGAAGCGCGCGTGCTGCCGATCTTCAATCCGCGTCTGGCCAAACTGGCCGAACCGGCGCTGAAAGCCTTCATCAATTACCAGGTGAAGGACAAGGAGACGGCACGCAAGTTGGTGCCCAACTACACGCTGGGTTGTAAGCGGATTCTGATTTCCAACAACTATTACCCCACCTTCAACCGCGACAACGTGGAGCTGGTCACCGAAGGGGTGAAGGAAATCCGGGAAAACAGCGTGGTGTTCAGTGATGGCACTGAGCAGCAGGCGGACTGCATTGTGCTGGGTACCGGTTTCATCGTGGATCCGCGTATCTACATGAAGGATTTCGAGATCACCGGTCTGCCGGGCCGTCGTCTGCAGGATGACTGGAAGGATGCAGCGCAGGCCTATCTGGGCACCACCGTGAGCGGTTATCCGAACATGTTCCAGCTGGTGGGGCCGAACACCGGCCTGGGCCATAACTCCATCATTTTCATGATCGAGAGCCAGGTGCGCTATGTGATGGATGCCATCACCAAGCTGGATAAGCGCGGTGATGCCTGGCTGGACGTGAAGCAGGACGTGCAGGATCGTTTCAATGACAAGCTGCAGGACGAGCTGAAGGGCACGGTTTGGCAGAACGGCGGGTGCATGAGCTGGTACCAACAGGCCGATGGCCGCAACACCGCCCTGTGGCCCCACGCGACCTTCCAGTTCATGGCCCGCACCTGGACCGTAAACATGAAGGATTACAACTGGCAGCCGGCGACCGAGAAGGTTTCCGTTAAGGAAGCCGTGGGCGGCTGACCAGGAAAGTTTCGAGTGACGAGAAGCGAGTTTCGAAAGGCGAAATCTTGTTGAGCATGTCTGGGTTCCGCAACTCGAAACTCGTGACTCGCTTCTGCTTCTTACCGTTCGCAATTCACTGGCGTGACTTGCTGGTAGAGCGGCAACACCGCCCCCATACGTTCCTGAAGGGCTTCGATGCGACTGTCATGGTTCGGGTGAGTGGAGAGAAACTCCAGTGGCTGGGCGCTCCCTGCGGCGGCCATATTTCTCCATAGTTCGGTGCTCTGCCGTGGATCGAATCCTGCGCTGGCCATCAGCTCCAGTCCCATCAGATCGGCCTCTTCCTCATGGCTGCGACTGAACGGCAGGGCGATACCCAGGTAGGCGCCTACGCCGAGAGCCTGCAGAATATTCTCGGTATCCGCATCCCCTTCGCTGAACAGCCCGATCACAAATAACACTGCCTTGATGCCAAGTTCCTGAGTGAGCCGTTCGTTGCCATGCCTGGCCAGCACGTGGGCGATTTCGTGGCCGATGACGGCGGCCAGCTGATCATCGCTTTGTGCTAGCTCCAGCAGCCCTTCGTTGACTCCAATCTTGCCGCCGGGGAGGGCAAAGGCGTTGGGGGTGGCATCGGCGAACACTACCACTTCCCAGGTGTCCGGCAGGCTGACCCCGGGAAAACGGGCGGGAATTCGTTGGATGAGCTGTTCCGCCACACATTGTGCTTCCCGGTTGGCACTCTCGTTGGCGCTTACCGGTAACTGCTGCTGCATCTGCACAAACGTCTGCTGGCCGAAGTCTGCCATCATCGATTCGGGGACCAGCGCCAGCTGCTCACGGCCGGTGGGTGTCTGGTCGCATCCGTAAAGCAGCAGGGGAATAATGATCAAGAGCGAACGATGCACGATGAGAGCCCGGTTGCCGTGAAGGTTTTTGCTCACGGTAGCGCAGGTGAAGGAAGTTGTGTAGCGGGATCAGAAACGAAAAAGGCCTCGCAATGCGAGGCCTTTTAAAGATGGTGCCCGGAGGCGGAATCGAACCACCGACACGGGGATTTTCAATCCCCTGCTCTACCGACTGAGCTATCCGGGCAATCAGGGCGCGTATTAAAGCTTCTGGAGGCGGATGCGTCAAGCCATTGGCGGTTCATTTGTTCGCATCGTGAGCAACCGGGGTGTATCCCTCGGCTTTTTCGTAGTTTTCATTGTTCAGAAAACGATCACGTTGCTCGTCCAGAAAGGCTCGCGCCTGTGGGTCCATCACGTTCAGGTGCTTTTCGTTGATCAGCATGGTCTGTTCGTGCAGCCATTCCTGCCAGGCCTTTTTCGAGACCGTCTCGAAGATATCCTGCCCCTTGGGGCCGGGGAAAGGGGGGCGGTCGAGGCCGTCCAGTTCAGTCTGGTATTTGCGGCACATTACCGTGCGGCTCATGGCAACTCCGTAAGCGGGTACATGTGGGGTGAACTATAACATGCGTGACTGGCGCGGGGCGTCGAGGCTTGCCAGCAGTTTCTTCACCGGCGCGGCCAGGCCCAGTGTGCCGGGAGATTGCGGGTCCACCCAGCGACCGTCACTGTCACGGGTGCCGGCTGGGACAACGGCCACTTCCAGGGGGGCGATGTCCAGGTGATAGTGGCTGAAGGTGTGCCGGAACGGGTCCAGTGGCTGGCTATCAGCACGGGCATCGAAAGCACGGGCTCTCAGGGCGTCGTCCATCTGTGACTCATCGTCGGTTTGTGGAAAGCACCACAGGCCGCCCCAGATGCCTTGCTGAGGGCGCTGTTCCAGCCAGACCCGGCCGTCACGGTCGCGCAGGATAAGCATGACGGTGGTGCGTACTGGCAGGGCCTTTTTCGGTTTCTTGCCGGGGTAATCCTGGGGATTGCCGTTGGCATGGGCTTCGCACCCTCGGTTTACCGGGCAGCTGGCGCAGTCGGGTTTGCCCCGGCGACACAGGGTGGCGCCAAGGTCCATGATCGCCTGGGTATAGTCCGCCAGCCGTGCGCGGGGCGTGTAGTGTTCAGACAGTTCCCAGAGCCGGCTTTCGACCGGTTTTTTGCCCGGCCAGCCGGGCACGGCGTGCAGGCGGGCGAGCACCCGTTTCACGTTGCCATCCAGAATCGGTGCACGCACGCCACGGCTCTGGGCAAGAATGGCGCCGGCGGTGGAGGGGCCAATGCCGGGCAGGGTGGCCACTTCCTCAACGGTATCCGGGAATTCGCCCTGATAGTTTTCCAGCAGTTGCTGGGCGCATTTATGGAGGTTGCGGGCGCGGGCGTAGTAACCGAGCCCGGTCCACAGGTGCAGCACCTCATCCTGCTCCGCCAGTGCCAGTGTTTTCACATCCGGGAAGCGCGCCATAAACCGCTCGAAGTAGGGAATGACCGTGCTGACCTGGGTCTGTTGCAGCATGATTTCCGATACCCACACCTGATAAGGCGTGCGCGGGTGCTGCCAGGGCAGATCCTGGCGGCCATGCTGGTCGTACCAGTCGAGCAGGGCCTGGCTGAAATCTTGCGGGGTGAGGGATGTGCTAGGCATGACACTCCGGACAAAAAACGGCGGAGATGGGCGTTTGCCCATCTCCGCCTGCGTGTTGCTGGCTGCGTGAAGCCTGCAGCGTCTCTTAATTAAACAGCTTCTTGAGGCCGTCCTGTAGCTGTTTGTTCACTTCTTCCTTGGCTTTCTTCTGGGCGGCATCCTTGAGGACTTCTTCGGTGGTGTCGCCTTCGCCGTCAATGCCGAACTTTTCTTTCAGCTTGTCTTTGGTGGCGTTGGCGGCGACCTGTTTGCCGATGTCCTTGAAGCCGTCCTTGTCCGGGCCGCACCATTTGGCGGGGCTGCCACCCAGGTTGCCTTCGCAGCGCAGCGGCCAGGTGGTGCCGGTCAGGTACTTGGAAGTGCCCAGCTCTGGCGACTGCATGCCGATTTTCAGGTCGAAGTCCTGGTTGAGGATATTCATCCAGCCATTACCGGTGATTTCCCCTTTTTGCAGTACCGCAGACAAGCTGTCCAGATACGCCACGTTCTTGTCCAGCCGCGCCTTGGATTTCAGGTCGAGAATCTTGGTGTCCTCGGACAGGGCGCTGGGTAACTTGCCGGATTCCTGGCTGGGAATCAGAGCGGTGGCCAGGCCCTGGAACTGGCCGAGCATGTCGTTCACGCCGCCAACCAGGGTGCTGTACAGGTTCAGGCCGCGCACGGTGGTGTCAGCCAGTGACAGGTCGATGGTGCCCTTGGCGGAGTTCATCAGCGCTTTTTCGCTGTTGCCGCTGGCGCTGTAGCTGCCCGTCATGTCGAACACCCCTTTGGCCAGATCATCCTCCAGAGCCATTTGTACCAGCGGCTGAATCTGGACGCTGGAAACGGTGTTGCTGGCGCTGATTTTCGGGGTGCTGCCGGAGGCATCCAGTTTGGCTTTGGCGCTGAAGCTGCCGCCCAGGGTGCTGCCGCTGGCGCGGGTCAGCTGCAAGACACCGTTTTTGGCGCTGACGGCAAATTTCATGTCGCTGGCGGTAATGCTGTCGTATTTCACGGTGCCAATGGCCAGTTCGCCGTCCACCAGCAGTGGGCGCAGGGTGTCCACCGGGATCAGCTCGTCACTGGACAGGCTGGCGGTTCCGCCGGTTTTGCCACCGCCGGCTGCGGCGGTTTCGCTATCGCCACTGGCAGGCGGCATGTAGCCGTCCAGGGTGATCTTGTCGAGCACCAGGTCAAAGATGATCTTGCCACTTTCCAGGCTGGCCAGGCCGGCGCTGCCGCTGAGGGTGCTGTCATCCAGGGTCAGGGTCAGCGGGCTGGCCATGACGCTGCCGGGCTCGCCGCCCAGGGTGGCGTCCAGGGCAATCTTGCTCAGTGCCTGGCTGTCGGTGGTTTCGATGGGCGCTTCGCCAATCGCTTCCAGCACCTTGTTGGCATCGAAGGGCGCGGTGGCCAGCTTGCCGCTGAGCTGCATGTCGCCGGTGAGGGCGCTAATGTCCACGTTGCCTTTGGTCTCGGTGCCGGCAGCTTGCAGCAGCAGGTCCTTGATGGAGACGGTGTCCTCGTTCAGGTTTACATCCAGATTCTGTTCCAGATGCACATCCACCGGCATGGTGGTGGCGCCGGCGATATTGGCATCCAGTGTCATCGGGTTGAGGACAAAATGGTTATTGTCGATATCGGCGGCCAGTACCGTGTCCAGATTCATGTCCACGCGCATGTCGCTCTGGTCCTGATAGCGCAGGGACATCTGCAGCGGGAAGGGTTCATCCAGGTTCACGTCCTGGGCATTCAGATTAAAGTGCTCGACGACGATGTCGGTGCCATCGGCGGTGCTGCGGTAGCGAACCTTGCCGTCGCTGACCACGACTTTGGGAATGGTCAGCGGAATGTCCAGGCTGCTGCTGCCCTCGTCTTCGGCCGCCGGTTCTTCTTCAGTGGCGGTGTCTTCTGCCGGCGTCTGCGGGCCGATCTGCTCCCAGTTGGCGCCGTCCGGGCCGTCCACCAGGTTTACATTCAGGCCGGCCAGGGTGATGCCGTCCATTTCCACCTGGCCGTACAGCAACGGTAATACGGCAACGCTGACGCTGGCTTCGTCGAGGGCGGCGAACAGTTCTTCGTCATCGGCAATGCGGGCTTCGGTGCGGCCAAGACTCACGCCCAGCGAGGGCCAGAATTGCCAGGCCAGGTCACCCTGAATGTCCAGTGTCAGGTTGGCCTGTTCCTGTGCCTGTTTCTCGATTTCCGGCTTGAACTCGTTGGGATCAATCACCTGCGTGATCACAAAAACAGCAATAGCTAATAGCACAATGATGGCAAACAAAGTGATCAGCAAAATTTTTAACAGGCGTCCCATGTAGCACTCCTTGCGCGTTGGTCGTTGGACCGTGATTATAGCAGTGGGGATTCACTGGCCATACCGTAGCATTATTCATGATTGTTATTGTGAAGTTAGGGGAAGAACGTTTGCGAAAGTTCCATGTTGTTGTCTTGATGGCGCTGCTTTTGGTGGGGGGCATCGTGCGTGCCGAGCCCATTGCACTGGTTTCGGCGGGAGACGGCGTTCAGTTGGGTGCCCGGGTGGATGTGCTGGAGGACCCGGAAGGCAATTGGACCTTGAGTCAGATTCGTGACCAGTTCGCCAGCCGTTTTCGCCAAAGTGACAGTAATACCCTGAATTTCGGTTTTACCAAAAGTACCATCTGGCTGCGTTTTCAGCTGGATGCCAGCCAGATGGATGGGCGTAGCTGGTTTCTGGTGGAGCGCTACCCCATTCTCGATGAGCTGACCCTGTTTGTGCCGCAACCGGATGGCGAGTTCCGGGAGTATGAGGTGGGGGATACGCGTCCCTTTGGGCGGCGGCCCATGGATCACCGGTCTTTTGTGTTCAATCTGGAATCGCTGCCTGACGGGGTGAGTGAGTACTATATCAAGGTCCGAGGCAAGGGCGCATTGAACATGATGCCCATGCTTTACAGTGCCAAGGGGCTGGTGGAATACACCTATCTGGAGCAGTTGCTGCAGGGGCTGTTCTACGGTTCGTTGACCATCATGCTGATTTACAACCTGCTGTTGTTTCTGTCCCTGCGTGACAATGTGCACCTGCACTTTGTGGTGTTTCTTGCCGGGGTGCTGTTTTTCAATATCTGCGTCAGTGGTTTCGGGCTTCAGTATTTGTGGCCGGAGACCCCCAGGATCAATGAATATTTCTGGCTGACCACCTATACCTGCGGGTTGGCGCTGGCATTGTATTCGCGCCAGTTCCTGCAGCTGGCCCAGCGCTTTCCGCGCTATGACCGATTGCTGAAGCATTACCTGATTCTGATCGGGGTGGCGTTTGCGCTGCAGTGGGTGATTCCGCCACCTTATTCCTATCACCTGTCCACCGTGGTGGTGATGATGACGGTGGTGCTGTTCAGCTGGCTGGGTTGGGTTGTGTGGCGCCAGGGGTTCCGGGTGGCGCGCTTGTATGTGCTCGCCTGGTCGGTGTTCCTGCTTACCGTGTTCCTGTATGCCATCGGCAATCTGGGCTTGATTCCTTATAGCGTGATTGTTCCTTACTTGCCGCATTTCGGCGCGCTGTGGGTGGTGGTGATGTTGTCACTGGCGCTGGGCGACCGGATCCGGTTTCTGGAAAGCGAGCGCAAGCAATTGTCTGTGGAGGCACAGCAGAATCTGGAGCGGCACCTGGCGGATATCGAACAGATGAACCAGGACAAGTCCATGTTCCTGCAGTACATCAGCCATGAGCTGAATACGCCGATCAACTGGATTGGCGCTGCCGATTCGCTGGGACAGTCCGGGCA
>NZ_LWEZ01000939.1:0-281 GCF_001634945.1 Alcanivorax sp. HI0044 | reverse complement strand
GGTAAAAGACCGCATCCACCTGGCCCGCATCATCAAGAAACTGCGCACCCTGGACAGCATCGTCCGCATCCACCGGCTTTGATAAACGCAGCACCCCTCACGCAACATGCCAAGGCACTCTTGGCGGTTTCTCCGCGCTATTGCGTGCAGGTATTAACCCGTGCAAGCATAGCCGCTTCCCTTTTTTCGCCTGCTGGCCGTGGCCGGGGGCATAACTGACGAAGAACACATCATGTCCAACCATTCCGTAATCAGCACCGACAAGGCTCCGCAAGCCATTG
>NZ_LWEZ01000938.1:0-327 GCF_001634945.1 Alcanivorax sp. HI0044 | reverse complement strand
GCAAGAAGGTGGTGCTCACCGATGCGGGCGATGCGTTGACCCAGTACATTCGGCATCAGATGCTCACTACCCAGCAGTTCATGGATGAAGTGCATGCCATGGAAACCCGGATTGTGGGGCTGGTGTCCTATGCCATGCCGCCCAGTTGTCTGATGTCACCGCATTTTCCCATGTTGCTGGAGCGGCGCCTGGCGCACCCGGATATCGAGTTGAAAATTACGCTCACATCCACCCAGGACGTGGTGCAGATGGTGCTGGATGACCGGGCCGATTTTGGTTTCGTGACGGAAAAAAATGACCACCCTCTGCTGGAATACCGGTTGTTCT
>NZ_LWEZ01000937.1:0-676 GCF_001634945.1 Alcanivorax sp. HI0044 | reverse complement strand
CTAGATAGCAGAGAAAAGATCTTGTCGTCGATGAAAGACCTGCCAGCGGCCCCAGGAATTTTGCTTCCATCGCTTCTAGGGCCACTGG
Organism: Alcanivorax sp. HI0044; assembly: GCF_001634945.1. Classification (NCBI taxonomy): domain Bacteria; kingdom Pseudomonadati; phylum Pseudomonadota; class Gammaproteobacteria; order Oceanospirillales; family Alcanivoracaceae; genus Alcanivorax; species Alcanivorax sp. HI0044. The sequence continues at coordinate 588 of NZ_LWEZ01000937.1, read as the reverse complement.
CAGGTCTTTCATCGACGACAAGATCTTTTCTCTGCTATCTAGATAGAGGCCATGGAGCTCTCGGAGCATAAAGAGATCTTCTTCCCTGCGAATGTCGGCAACGTACTGTTCATGCTGCGCGACTTTGCTGATGACCTCCCCGTAGGTGAGGCCATGAAGTGACTCAATGTCATTTTGAGCAAAATTGATACCAGGCTCTTCAGGATCCTGCGGGAGTTCATACTGTTCTGTATAGAACTGGTACTGGCGTTTGAACTGCTCCTCTTCTTTACCATCCAAAGTCTCTAAAATCCCGTTGTACGAGACCCGGATCATGTTGTCATTCGAAGCATCAAATGTTTCACCGCAGCCGGTCATGAATGCTGCGAATAATAGAGTGATGATCAGTTTGTTAATCATTGTTCAATACCTTGCGTGTCAGAGTTCGTGTTAGATCATTGGCAATGGAGTTCGAGGCTGCTGTCGTGGGTTCCGGTAAATGCATGACGGAGATCTCTGTTTTCGTATGCATAACCGACCGAGAGTCTCATCTGCCGGTCGCCATAGGTGCTTTCATGGTGTTTTTCATCTGTTGGCTTTTTAAGCCCG
>NZ_LWEZ01000936.1:0-342 GCF_001634945.1 Alcanivorax sp. HI0044 | reverse complement strand
ATCGGTTCCGGCATTGGCGGTCTCACCACCGCCGCCTGCCTGAGCAAAATGGGCAAGAAAGTGGTGGTGTTCGAGCAGCACTACACCGCCGGGGGCTTTACCCACAGCTATGATCGCAATGGCTACGAATGGGATGTGGGCGTGCACTACATCGGCGACATGGGCGCCGACCACACCATGGCCAAACGCCTGTTCGACCATGTCACCGACGGCGAGCTGAAATGGGCACCCATGGATGCCAACTACGACCGGCTGTTTATTGGCGACCGCCAGATCGACCTGATGGCCGGCCCCAAGGCCTTCGTGGACAGCCTAAAAAACGACTTCCCGGATGAGCATCAG
>NZ_LWEZ01000935.1:0-294 GCF_001634945.1 Alcanivorax sp. HI0044 | reverse complement strand
GATAGACGCGGGTAAGACGATGTTGAACGCCGGTTTTTTTCATGCCTTGCTCGTTTTATGGCTATTCATGGTCGCTCGCGATAACAGCGCTCAATTCGCCACAGGCTTGGCGAAGCGGTAATGCGCAACGAACCACTCTTCGCCTCCACCATAGTTAAACAGCTCCGCACACGCCATGAAAAACATGCGCCAGCGTTGCAGCCAGATCTTGCCCTGGCCTTTACCGTAAATTTCATCCAGGAGCCGGGTCAGCGCGGCCTGCTTCTCATCGGCCAGTAGCAACCAGGCCTCCAG
>NZ_LWEZ01000934.1:0-377 GCF_001634945.1 Alcanivorax sp. HI0044 | reverse complement strand
AGCGCTATCCCGACAAGCATGAGATTCAAGGTGACAAGGCCCTGTTTCAATACGCCAACCCCCTCAAGCAACCATAGCAGCGCAAGGCGCCACCACGGGGCAAAGCCGATGACGATGCCAAGCTGAAAACGCTGAGTCAGGGGCTGGGGCGCGCCTGACTCAGCGTTTTCAGCTTGGCATCGTAATGGGCTTTGCCCAGTGGTGGCGCCTTGCGCAGCTATGGTTGCTTGAGGGGGTTGGCGTATTGAAACAGGGCCTTGTCACCTTGAATCTCATGCTTGTCGGGATAGCGCTGTTGCAGATAATCCCCCAGCTGCCCCTGGTCCAGCAGGATTTGGGCCTGTTGCTGGATCTGGGCGGGGTAGCCTGTCAGGTAG
>NZ_LWEZ01000933.1:0-257 GCF_001634945.1 Alcanivorax sp. HI0044 | reverse complement strand
AATGGCTTCGTTACCCAGCATTGCGTCTTTATCACCCTCCATGACCAGGCGACCGTTTTCGATCACATAGGCACGGTGGGCAATCTTGAGTGCGGCGAAGGCATTCTGCTCCGCCAGCAAAACCGTGGTGCCCTGCTCGTTGATGCCCTTGATGGTTTCAAACATCTGCTTGACCACCAGGGGCGCCAGACCCAGCGAGGGCTCATCCAGCAATAACACTTTCGGGCGGCCCATCATGGCGCGGCCAATGGCCACCA
>NZ_LWEZ01000932.1:0-306 GCF_001634945.1 Alcanivorax sp. HI0044 | reverse complement strand
CACGCCACAGACACTACGCCGATACCCTTTCTGAACATGGTCAACGGCGGGGAAGCGGTATGGTGATTGCGCGATCACATCAAAGCGCGCCATTAGCGTTTTAAAATATCGGACCGCCTGCTCTTCACCAAATGCTTCGACGCCACGCCAATAAATTCGAGCCACATCCCTTTTGGCCGCATCGTTGAGTCTATACCTCATCCCTTCCCAATCCGTCCTGGATCTCTTTCAGCAGTTCCGCAGGGCTCGGCTCCGTGAGCCCACTGCGCTCAGCTTCCCGTAATTTCGCACGAATCACTTCCAGCT